>CACZQZ010000038.1 GCA_902783405.1 uncultured Erysipelotrichaceae bacterium | reverse complement strand
AGATATAAGGAAGACGTGAATAGTTTACTAAAAAGTTCTTTTTTTAAAATAGAAAGTGGTAAACTTATATGTACAACTTGTCCTAAAGCCAATATAACTTTTTTGACTGTTCATAGTTCTAAAGGACTTGGGTTTGATGATTGTATTTTGATAAATGCTTCTAATAAAGCATATGGTTTTCCATCACTTATAAAAGATGAAGATGTTTTTAAAATACTTAAAAATGAAATGAATGAAGGAATTCTTTACCCAGAAGAAAGAAGACTTTTTTATGTAGCTTTAACTAGAACTAAAAATAAATTTTATATAGCAGTTCCTAAAAATAAACCTTCTATATTTATAAATGAAATTAAAAATGAAAGAGGAGTTTTATCGCATAAAAAGATATTTGTATATGAAGAAAAAATAGCTTCTAAATATATTTGTCCGAACTGTAAAAATAAATTATGGATGAAAACAATAGATGAAAAAATCAAGTATTATGAATGTGAACATTGCTTTTTTAAAACGACAAATTTAAAGAAAAAAACACCTATTTTTAATTGTCCAAAATGTAATAGTTTTGTTATTTATAAATATAGAAACGCTAATGGTTTTGATATTTATAAGTGTTTAAATAAAAATTGTTTATATCAAAAGAAAGTTTATAAAAGTCAGTTGTTAGAAAAGATAATATTATTGATTAAAAAATATAAATAAAAAAGCTAGAAATTACTAGCTTTTAGGCTTTTTTAATAATACTTTTAGATATAGAATTACCTCTATAGTTTCCATCTTTAAAATCATTATCATCTTTGTATGTAAATACAGATACTTCGATTGGAGTATTTATTTTTTCAGTCCCTCTAAAAGGAGCTAATTTAATACTAGTTAAGATGGTTCCTTCTTCCATATGTTCTACATGACTATACCATCCACCTGATTGATGAATATCATCATATAAATAAATTTGTAAGTATTCAAAGAAGTCTTCTGCATCTTCTGGTTTTAAAATATTTTTATCTACTTCTTTTCCATCAGAGGTGCTAAATTTAATATGATATCCAATATGATAATTGGTATATCCTTGATTTTTATCCCAGTAATTTGTCCATACTGTTTTTATGTTTCCACCACTAATTTCATCTTCTTCTGTCGCAAAAGCACTTAAAACAACAATATCTGTACCAATTACCCAAGGATATTCTGCTTCAGTTATTTTTTTTCGTACTCCCCCAATTTTATCATATAAGGAGATTTTAATTGGATTATCATCTTCATAATCATCTACTTCTATAATAGGAGTAGGAGTTGCGGTTTTAACTGGAGCTTTTACCTTTTCTTTTGGAGCTTCACAACCACAAATTAAGAACAAACTTAATATAATTAAAAATTTTTTCATAGGATCACGCTTTCTATTTCTACTTTTATTGTACCAAATTATTGATATAAAATCTACAAAATAAAGTTTAATAATATTGTACTAATAGTCAAATAGCAATATAATAACATTGGATACGTTTGAAATATATCAGACATCTTCCCTTCTATATTAGAAGGGTGGCAGTTTTATAATCAAAAGAGAATTATCTCTATATACGATTATACTACTTCTATTCTTAGTTGTAATTCTATTACTTCTAAAATAAAAAGGCATCTGATTTCAACTATTGTTGACTTCAGATGCATAACCAAATAGGGATTACATTTGATTCGATCACTCAAATGTATCCTTTTTTATTTTACGCAAGTTTCCTTGATATATTCATTATACTATATGTGAATATTTTATTCAACAATTTTTTGATAAAATTACTTTTTCCTATAGTAAACCATAATTGTATTAGCATCCAGATTTTCAGTAATCGTAAGTGCATCTTCATCAATTGTAGAATACTCTTTTATGTATTCTTCTGATTCTTTATCTTCATATGTCCTAACTTCTGTACCATAATATAATTTATTTTTATAAGTTTCAGAAGAATTTATTTTTCCATCATAATAATATTCTACCGTGTATTCAAATTTCATTCTTTTAAAGTAGTTTTCCACAGGGAAATTTTCATCTATTTTTAAAGCATCTTTATTTTCATGATTCATTTTTTTTCTTTGATTAAATAATTTATTTATAACTTTTTTACTTCCTATATCGATTAAACTATAATTCTTAGAGTAGTAATAATTAATATAATAGTCATTTTTTTGATAAATAATATTGATAATATTTTTTTGTTCACTAGATATAATTGGTATCTTTTCTTCTGGGACTTTAAAATAATGCTCTGGTAAATATTTATTTGGATTAATCTCATATAAATAAGTTTTATTTTCTACATCTATTTGCTCTGAATTAATTAAATTTTTATTATCTATTTTATCCACATAATAATTAATTTCATAAATTTTATGATTTAAATTACTAACTTCATTTAATGCCTCATAATTTTTTATATCAGAAAATAAAGATATCACAGTTATAATAAATTTAATCATAGAATCACCCTATATTTATTGTAATAAAAATGATAAAAAATGGTTACAATAATACATCGACAAATTCATACAATCTTTTTTTTCTAAATGATTGACGTATCTTCTTATATGATTTATAATATGAGTATATGAACAATCATTCATAAGAATAAGGTGAACTTTATGAAAGAAATAGATATGATACAAAAATTAAGTGATTTCTATAAGATATTTTCTGATACAACTAGACTTAGAATTATAGAGTATTTATTTGATGGGAAAAAATGTGTAAATGAAATTTCAGATAACCTTAAAGTGTCTCAGTCAGCGATATCTCATCAACTAAAATCATTAAGACAAAGTGATTTAGTAAAAACAGAGAAAATAGGAAAGTTGGTATATTATGAATTAAAGGATGACCATATCAAAAAAATCTTTGAATCTGGTCTAGAACATATAAAGGAGCGACTATGATAGGAAATATACAAAAATATACAAAAATTTTTATAAAAAAAATGGATCATTATTTTGAAAGTGATCTTAAAAAAATTATTGTAGGTGGATGTTTGTTTTTTACTTCTATTTTCTTAAAAAAATATTATGTAATTCATTCGATATTGATTTTTTTAAGTTATTTTATTTTATCATATGAAATATACGTTAAAGCATATTATCACATTCGTAAAAAAGTTATTTTTGATGAAAATTTGCTTATGATTTTAGCATCTCTTGGTGCTTTTCTATTAAAGGAATATCCAGAAGGTGTAATGATTATTTTCTTATACCAAATAGGAGAATATTTAGGAGATTTAGCTACCGATAAATCTAAAAAATCTCTTGTTAAACTTATGGATTTATCTTGTGATGTCGCACATGTAGAGACGAATGGTACTATAAATGATGTTGATTTGAGATTAATTCCTAGTGGAAGAATTATTGTAATAAAACCAGGAGAGAAAATTCCATTAGATGGTAGAGTAATCGAAGGAGATAGTTTTATCGATACTTCTAAATTAACAGGAGAATCTACTCCAAGAAGAGTAAAAGTAAATGATTTTGTATTATCTGGAAGTGTCAACCAAAACAAAATCTTAAAAATAAAAGTAAGTGGTACTTTAACTGATTCTACGGCTTATAAAATTATGAAGTTAATGAAAGAAGCTGAAAATAAGAAAGCGAAAACAGAAACTTTTATGAGTAAGTTTGCAAGAATTTATACCCCTTTGGTTACCATATGCGCTTTTTTAATCATGCTTGTTCCCTTTTTTATAGGCGGCTCTAAATCATTATGGTTTAGAAGAGCACTTAGCTTTTTAGTTGTTTCTTGTCCTTGTGCTTTAGTTATTTCTATACCGCTTTGTTTTTTTCTAGCTATTGGTAGAGGTGCTAGAGAAGGAATCTTATTTAAAGGAAATAATGAACTTGATCTTTTTAGAAAAATTGATTTATTTGTTTTTGATAAAACAGGAACAATTACAAAAGGAATTTTTAAAGTAACACAGATTAATCCTGTAAATATGTCTAAAGATGAACTTTTAGAAATTGCGGCATATGCGGAGTTTTATTCAAGTCATCCTATTGCTGGAGCTGTTATCAAAGCGTATCCTAAAAAAATTGATAAAACAAAAATTTCAAATTATGAAGAAATTCCAGGTATGGGTATTTCTTGTGAATATTTAAGAAAAAAAATTAAAGTAGGAAATCAAAAATTAGTTTCTACTCATAATCATCAAGATAATATTGGAACAGTTATTTATATTTCGGTAGATGATGTTTATGCGGGATCTATTACAATTTCAGATGAACTTAAAGAATCTGCTATAAATACACTATATTTACTTCAAAATAACGAAAAAAAAGAAACTATTATGGTTTCTGGAGACTATGAAAGTATCGTAAAAAGAATGAGTTTAAAACTTAAAATGTCAGATTATTATGCAGAAGTGTTACCAACAGAAAAAGTAAAAATTGTAGAGGATTTAAAGAAAAAAGGAATTGTTGCTTTTGTTGGAGATGGTATGAATGATGCTCCTGCGATTAAAGTTGCTGATGTTGGTATTGCTATGGGAGATATGGGAACAGATAGTGCAATAGAAGCTTCTGATGTTATTATTATGAGAGATGATTTATCAAAGATATTAATGGGTATTACACTTTCTAGAAAAACAAATAGGATTTTATGGACGAATATTATTTTTTCTATTTTTATTAAAATGTTATTTTTAGTCTTAGGTTTCTTTGGTATTACTAGTCTTTGGATGGCACTTTTTGCAGATGTAGGGGTAACTGTTATTGTCATTTTATATTCAATTAGAATATTAAAATTAAAATTATAAAGGGCTTATGTTCTTTATTTTTTTTTATTACATAAAATAAACCATGAAAAAGAATATACATTTAATAATACAAGGATTTTTGATTGGACTTGGTAAAATTATTCCAGGAGTTAGTGGAGCAATGCTTGCGATATCGATGGGATTATATGAAAAAGGAATTAAAAGTTTACGTACTTTTTGGAAAAAAGATTCTTTTTTCTTTTTATGTAAATGTGGTATAGGATTTTT
>CACZQZ010000037.1 GCA_902783405.1 uncultured Erysipelotrichaceae bacterium | reverse complement strand
TGAAATTAGTGATAAAAAGACAAAAGAAAGAATTGATTACCTCCATGAATTGAATAAATTCAAGTTGGAATTGATGCCAAGTTTCAAGTATAAATAACTTTTTGTTTTCATACACTTTTTTTACTAAGTATTGAAAGATTTCACAACAGTTGAAAAAAAAGAAAAAGATAAGATGATATTTAGTATCTTATCCATTAAATATTTATTTTATTTTTGCATATCCCTCTGATATGCATTTGCCTTTTTTGAGTTGGTCTCCATAATATAAAGTTACCCATACTTTTCCTTTAGGACAAGCATTTTGAGCCCAACTTTTAATTCTCATTTTTACTTGTTTTTTAACTTTTTTATATTTTTTCACTTTCTTTTTCTCGGTGTAATAAACTTTTTTGGTGCATAGGTAGTAATGTCTGTAAATACCCCCATCAACCAAATCATATTTGCTACGATGCTCATTTTTGTTAATTTTCCAACCATTAGCCCTTATTTTTTTGACCCTTTTCTGAGTGTCTTTCTTCATTGCGGGTGTTTGTAATCCGAAAATTTCTGACTTTCCAACATATTTCCATTCGCTAACAGTGTAATATGATTTAACCTTTTTCCATACGTAGTAAGCTTCTTTAACCGTCTTGTATTTTTTAGGCACTTTTTCGGTAACCGTTGCAGATTTTCTGACTTTGTAAGGCACACGAACTTGATATTTTTCAGAAACAGTATAAGGTTCTTTTACAGTATATTCTTCATCAATGGTATAATTACTTGTTTTTGTAAAATTTTGGAAAGTTGCTTTTATATAATAATGAGAATATTGAGTAACATTATGTTCTTCGTTATATCCATATCCCCCTTCTTCATCATATTCCAAATTAGGATAACTATAATATTCTCGCCATGTTTGACTTCCAGTATATCCTTCGGATTTTAGATTTTTAACTTCTTCACTATCGTTTATTTGATATAATTCAAGATTTCTGGTTTCATATGCTCCATATTCTTCATTCCAAAACTTACATTTTTCATAATATGTATGATTAACTATTACATTATTTTTTTCTTCAGTTTTAGTTTTTTCAACTTGACGAGTTTTAGTCACATTTTTATATTTAGTCACTTTTCTGGTTTTTGTAACATTTTTGTATTTAGTCTTTGTAGCTGTTAACTTCTTATATTCTTTATTTGTTATTTTTACCTTAGTTTTCCCCTTTTTTACAGTATGTGCCGCATCAGCTGCACCAATGCACATACCGATAATAAATATTGACAATAGTATAATTGCCATTTTTTGTTTTTTATTCATCTTATTACCCCTATGTTTTTAATATTATATTATATTAAACAAATAATATAAATATTTCTAAATATAAAGAAATTTTAATAGGTCATTCTCCAAAATAATAATGCTCATCCAATAGGCCTTCTTTAAGTATTCTGGAAAGTGTTAGAATTTCGTCATGTTCATTATAAACTTTTTTTCAAAAAAATATTATTTTTTTGCATTGTTTAAATGATTGTTAAGTAATATTTAATATTATTTTAATGGCTATTTCTAAGATTAATATTTTTAAATTTTGAATATTTTTAATCATTAGTGGAATTTCTAAATTAATTAAGAATGCTTGATTTTTTAATGGATTGTATTAAAATATATTAATTTTTTGTAAAATATGAAAATAAAAAGATAAATTAAAAAATAAATAATAGAATCTTCAAAGTATTAATAACGATTTTAATAAAAATTGAATAAAGGTTGGTATGTAAATGGGTTTATTTAATAGATTAATGAAAAAAGGAAAAGAAAATAAACAAACTGAGACAATAGATCAAGAAAACATCAAAATTGAATATTATGAAGATATTACTTTTAAATTTAAAGATGCAAATGTCAATGTAAGAATAAAACCTATTTCTTTAGAAAATTTTGCAAAATATAATAAATATAGATCAGCTCCTGAAGAATTAGTGTATATGATAATTCAAAATTGCTTAATAAATAAACAAGATAATAATCAATTTACTCTTGAACAAGTAAAACAACTATTTAAATTTGATTTAGCTACTGCATTAGCATTGAAATGTCTTGAAGTCAGCAATATCCCTATTGATAAATACAGAACAAAAAATAATGAAGATTCTGAAGAAACTATCAAAAAAGTAGAAGAAAATAATGAACAAAAAGATGATGATAAACCATTTGATGAAGAAATTATTAAAAGGTCTTTGTCAGATATGAAAGAAGCTCAAAAAAATATTCTTAATCCGTATAAAAATCAACCTAAAAGATTAGATATAGATAAAGTTAATAGTGAAACTACAAAATGGAGGTTATTCCTTAATAAAAATAATTCACTCGCATACGAATCTTTAAAAGAAGGGAATATAGAAAAGGCTATTTCACTTTTTGAAGAAAATGTAAATGCTTGGGATACTGAAGGAACGCCATATGCTAATTTGGTGAGATTGTATTGTTTTAATGAAGATTATGATAATGAAATAAGGATATGTGATAGTGCTATAGAAAATTTGTTTGGGGATAATAAGATAAAAGATTACATCATTAGAAAAGAAGATGCAATTAATAGGAAAAATAATAAAGTGAAATTAAATATTGATGAAGAGTTATATAATCTTATCCTCAAAGAAAAAAGATTTTTTTTAAGTTCTAGTTTAGATCATGAATATTATCAAACTAATGCATACAAAGAGGAACAGAATTTTATTAAAGCTGCAAAAAAAGAATACTTAGAAAAACACCCTACTAATTTTTTACTTTTAGGAGCAGATGGTGCATCTTGGTTTTCATGTTATACTGATATAGAAGATATGAAATCTTTACGTATTTTAAATGGTAAGGGTAAATTTTTTGAAGAACAGGAAGAATATGAACAAGCTATTCTAATTTATCAAGAAGCATATGATTTAGAGAAAAAAATTTTTCCTAATGCAAATCGGAATCAAATAGAAAACAGAATAAAAGTATGTAATAATAAAATTAAAAAACGAAAAATTAAAGAGTTAGAAGTTAAAGCCAAAGAGTTAGAAAAAATAGACCCTGCTCAAGCAATTGGTTTATATGACGAACTAAATATTTTAAATCCAAACTTGAAGAAGTATAATAAGAGAATTGAAATATTAAATAAGAAAATTAACTGAATATGATTGAATGATTTAAATCCAAAATAATTGAAAAAAATGAATGTTAATAAATGATAGTATAAGTATTTTCGTATATAAAGACCATTTATTTTTTCTTTATTATTTTTTATAAGAGGATTGGGGGATATTATGGGTTTATTTAATCGAAAATCGAAGGAAGTAAAACAAGTAGAAAAACATGCTTTGAAAGAATTAAAATCTTACAAAGAAGATAACTATCTAAAATTTAGAGAAATCGCCCTAATATATGGTTTAACAAAAGCAGGATATTCTGAAGGTAGATTTTTTAATAAAATACTAAAAACTTTAGAAAAAGAAATAAAAAAAGAAGGACTTAGTGCAAACGAAATTGAAGCGAGAATCCATGACTTTTTTAAGAAAAAATATGGCGATCCGATGATTTCTTATGAAAAAGTTATAGAAGACAATACAGAATCTATTGAAAAACAGAATATTGAAAAAGAATCTAAAATCATTTCTTCTAAAATCATATTTGAAGATGAAGATTTAAATTTAAATTCTAATTATAAATCTAATATAATGCCTTCAAAAAATGTTAAATATTGTTTGAGATGTAATACTGAAATGGATGATTCTTTGAATGTTTGTCCAAATTGTCATTTTAATTTTAATACAAATCTTTATGATTTTGAAGATAGATCTATTTTTAAAAGTGAAACTTTTGACAATTTAACAAAAGGAACTTTAGATTTTATAAATATTGATGTTGAACAAACTTCCTCTTCAAAGAAAGCTAAGTACAATTATAATTCAAAAGAATTATTTGTAGAAGAAGTAGCTATGGAATATTATCAGAATTTAGGATAT
>CACZQZ010000036.1 GCA_902783405.1 uncultured Erysipelotrichaceae bacterium | reverse complement strand
TTAAATGACTCATATATTCACTTACTTTTTTAATATTATTTGAATCACATTTATACTTTTTTTGTCCATCAGATAAAGTTATTTCTAGTTTTTTTGATAAACTATTACTTTTAATTTTTCCACTAACTTTTAAAGCATTTTCACCATGAAAAATTAATTCTTGATCAGAAGAAAAACGATGAGATTTAGTTATTCCTAAAAAATAGATACTTTCAAGTAAATTTGTTTTTCCTTGTCCATTTTCTCCATATAAAATATTTATTCCATTTTTTAACTGAAGAGTTAGCTTTTTATAATTTCTAAAATTAACGACTTTTAATTCTTTTAAAAACATATGCCTCCTCTTCTTTAACCCATTTTTTTAAAATTTGCCTTTATTGGTACTCCTATACCTCATAACCATTATATCACGAAAATGGGCAAAATAAAAGGAAAAATAAGTATTTTCCTCATTATTTATATACATTTTCTATAAAATTTTTACTTTTCTTCTTTTAATTTTCTTTTGGATAAAATTGTACCCAATCTACTAGCTCTTAATATTTGATTTTCAAAACTATATTTTGACATTTGAATCGTTATTTTTTGTCCGTTTTTAAACGTTAATAATGTATTTTTTCCACTAGATTCATACTTTAAAACATGATTTAGTGAAATCCAAGAACATTTTAAACTTTTTATAGCCGCAGTTGGAAAGAAAATAATATCCCTACTTTCTTCTATAATAATGGGAACTTTATATGAAAATCCTAGCAAATTACTTGCTCCTTCATATCTTCCTTTTAATGAACTTCCAAAATATTTACAACTATGATCAATAATTTGAGAAGACTTTTGTCCAACGGTATAACTTTCTTCTTCTTCCATAACTAACGATTCATTTTCTCCAAGTGGTATTAAAGCTAGTGTAGATGAATTAATTTCATAATCATCTATCATATTTTTCCCCCCTCATACATATTTCCATTAAATTGGAAATTGCTTTTCTTATATCATTTTTCTTTATCGAATTTTATCAAATTTTGTCAAAAATATACCAAAAAGTTCAAAAAAAGCAATAAAATTTAAAAATTAATTACATTTACTTAAAAAATAAGTAGTTCTAAAGACTCTTTCATCTGAACAATATTCCATTACAAATTTGTTATCTTTTTTTACAATAATTACTCCTATGGTTTTGTTTTGAGTATTTTGCTTTATGTTTTTATCAATGTAATTCATGTATGTTTGCATTTGCCCAATATGTTCTTTTTTTAATTCTGTAATTTTGAGTTCAACTACGACATAACAATTGAAATTGATATTATAAAGTAGTATATCTATATAATTATATCGATCACCTAATTTTATTTTGTATTCGCTATCAACAAACGTAAATCCTTCTCCTAATTCTTTCATAAAATTAGATAAATCTTCTAATATTAATTTTTTTAACATTTTTTCTGATATTTCTTCATAATTATATTTATTCTTAATCATAATAGGATTTTTGATAAAATCATTTATTACTAATTCTTCTTGATCAATTAATTTATTTTTAGTTTTTTCATCTAATCTTTCATATTCTTTAGACTTAATTTTTTTTATCAATTCTCTTTTACTTAAATTATATTTTAAGCATAATCTCATATAATAATTAATTTCATTTGAATCTTTTATAGATAACAGAATAGTATAATGAGACCAAGATAAATTGGCAACCGGTGGTTGCCCTTTTTGAAATAAATAAAAACTTCTCATATATTTTAACGTTCGCGTTGAATATCCTTTTCCAAGTTCTTTCGTTAATTTTATTGAATACTTTTTGATAATACTTTCTCCATAATGTTTTCCCGCATCCGCTAACAATTTACCAACATTATAGTAAGCATTTAAATCACTTCTATTTTTACTGTAATCCTTTACTTTCTTATAAATTTCATTATTTACAAGTTCTTCTTTTATCGCATCATAATAGTTCACATAGTGCCTCCTTTCTTTCAAAGTGAATTTATCATAACATACTAAAATTAAGAAAACAAATGACTCTTTTTAATATTTTAAAACAAAAAAAGAAGAAATTCTTAGTTTCTTCTTAAATAATTTTAAATTTTGTAAAAATAAAATTTTAAAATTTCAAAAATAAAACAAATTTTAATTATATTAAAAAAAGCAAGAGGCTTGCTAATTTAATAGGTTCTAATTGGTAAAATTAATTGAATTAATTCATCACTATTTTTATTTCTAACAATAATAGGCTGTACATCACTATTAAATAGTAATAATACATCTTCGCTATCAATAGAACGGATAGCGTCCATCATATATTTTGAACTAAAAGCAATTTTAATATCTTTATTTTTTAAGTTTTCCACATGAATTGTTTCTTTAACATTTCCAATTTCTGGAATATTAGAAGAAATAGTTACTACATTTCCTTCAGTTTCAAATTTAATCGTATTTTTTTCAGCTTCACTTGTAAGAAGAGATGCTCTATCGATTGCTTCAAAAAATTCATGTAATTTAGCACTTATTTCAATTTCAAAATTTTCTGGAATAAGTTTTGATGTATCAGGATATGTTCCATTAATTAGGCTAGACATAAAAATTATTGAATCAAATTTAAAGATAATTTTATTATTGAAAATATGCAATTCTACTTCATTTTCTTCATTGGTGAACATCTTTATTAATTCACTAATATTTTTAGTTGGAATAATAACATTAATATCTTCTATAGCAGGATTATTTAATTTAACTATTTTTTTAGATAAACGATATGAATCAGTTGCAGTACATTCTAAAGTATCATTTATTATTTTAAAGTTAATTCCAGTAAGAACAGGCCTAGTTTCTTGGGTTGATGTAGCAAATGCTGTTTGTGCATAAATTGTTTTTAAAACTTTTTGACTTAAAACAATTGGATTCTTGTGATCTTCAAATTCAATATTTGGAAATTCACTTGCTACATTACAATTTAAATAGAAAGAAGATTGCTGTGTATAAATATAAATTCTAGAATCAACAACTTCTTCTATATTAATAATTGTAGATGGTAATTTCTTTATAATATCATAAATATATTTACCAGAAATAACTACTTCTCCAAGTTCTTCAATTTCTTCAATCTTCTTTTTATCAATAAATGTTTTAATGGCTACATCATTATCTGTACTTAACAAATATAATCCTTCATTTTTTAATTCAAATTTAATACAATTTAATATAGGAATTAAATTTTTAGTAGAAACCCCTTTTATTACATAATTTAGATGTTCTAATAAAATATTTTGTTTAATTTTAAATTTCATTGTTATCCTTCTTTCTTATATTTTATTATTATTATAGATGTGGAAAAATGTGGAAAATTCAGTTTTCCATTTAAATATCTCAAAAAAACAATGTCGATTTTAGTGGAAAAATGTTTTTTATTCACATTAATTCCACAAATTATCCACTTATTTTATTTGATCAATGATTTTTTGGATTTGAATTTCTAAATTTTTATCTTTTTTTATTTCAGATGCTATTTTATCCACAGAATGCATAACGGTTGTATGATCTTTTCCACCAAATTCTATACCAATTTTAGGTAATGTTTCATTTAAATGGGTTCTGCAAATATACATAGCTACTTGCCTTGGTACTGATATTTTTGCCATCCTTCTTTTACTTTTAAGGTCTTCAATTGTAATATTATAGGTTGATGCAACTAACTGCATAACTTGATCAATTTTACTTTTGGATAAATTACTTTTAACAAAATAATCTCTTAATGCTTCAGTCGCTAGTTCTAAATCAATTTTATTGCTATTCATAATAGTCGCATATGCCAT
The DNA here is from genome assembly GCA_902783405.1 of uncultured Erysipelotrichaceae bacterium. GTDB lineage: Bacteria > Bacillota_I > Bacilli_A > RF39 > UBA660 > RUG12867. The sequence continues at coordinate 3,080 of CACZQZ010000036.1, read as the reverse complement.
AATTCTAGTAATTGAGCCTTCTAGTTTTCTTATATCACTAGAACAGTTACTTGCAATATATTCTTTTACTTCATCAGGAAATTCACTTGCTAATGGATTTCCTTCAATTTTTTTATTAATAATATCGATTCTAAGTTTAAAATCAGGTGGTAAAATATCGGTTGTTATTCCCCAGTTAAATCTAGTTTGAAGTCTTTGCTCTAATTTATTTAAATCATCTGGAGAGCGATCTGATGAAATAATAATTTGTTTATTATTTCCGTGTAATTCATTAAATGTATTAAAAAATTCTTGCTGTGCACTATTGGCTATCTGTAAGTATTGAATGTCATCAATCATTAAGACATCTAAATCACGATATTTCTTTTTAAAATGTTGTACGTCTTCAATATTATCTTCTTTGTTTTTCCGATATAATTCGATAAATTCGTTTACAAATTGTTCACTAGTGACATATAGAACTCTTTTTTTTGAATTTTTTAAGATATAATTACCAATTGCATGCATTAAATGGGTTTTTCCAAGACCACTACTTCCATATATAAATAGTGGATTATACATCATGCCAGGTTTTTCAGCGACAGCAAGTGCTGTTGTTCTAGCAAATTTATTACTTTGTCCGACAATATAATTTTCAAAAGTATACTCTGGTTTTATATTACTATCAAAGTCTTGATTTGAAGGAATTCCGACATTATTCGTGTCAATAGTAAAATTATTTTCATATTCATCTTCCGTAAAATACTCAAATTTAAAAATTGAACCGGTAATATCTGTAAATGTTTTTTCTATTAAATCGTTATAATTTTCTTTTAAAAACTTTTTATGAACATGCATTGGAACAAGTACTTTTGCAAGATTATTTTCTAAGGATAATAATTTTGTGTCCATAAACCATGTTTCATATATCATAGAATTTGTATTTTCTTTAATTTTAATTAAAAATTGATTCCAGATACTACTTACATCCATAATATCACCCCCTAATGCTGCATTAATTAAATTACACTTATATTTTATAGTAAAATATGTAAAAATACAAGTTATCCTGTGGAAAAAAAATAAAAAATAAAGTTTCCACAGATAAGTCACATCTTTTTCCACAAATAAAGCCTATAATTTTAAAAATTAAAAGTTATTTTTCCACTAAAATGTGGAAAAAGTAAATGTTAATAAAAAATAGATGAAAAAAAGTTTTCCACATTTACGTGGAAAACTGATTATTTAAAGATATTTCGCCAAAAAAAGAATGTTGAAAAATGTCGAAAAAAAGAAATAATTGTTTATTTTTTCAACTTTTCCACAGTTGAAAAAAATGTCGAAAACTTTTTTTAAAAATTTGAAGTCATTTTTTTGTTGTATTTCCTTATCTTTTTGATAATTCTACTACTTTTTTCCATAGTAATGGACCAACTAGACCATTAATTTGAAATCCATAATCGTCTTGTATTTTTTTTACAGAGTTTTCAGTTAAATCGTCAAAAATTCCATTCACTCTCACTCCTGGTATGGATTTATCAAATTTACATATTTTAAGTAACAGTCTTTGAAAACGTTTTACGTCATCTCCTGTCATTCCTTTTGTTAGATAATAATCAGGATATAATTCACTAACAAATCCAGCTTGTTCTATGGAAGGTGATTTTAACATATCATCATATACTTGTCTTAACCTTTGCCAATCAGCATAGGTAAAGTTTCCTGTAACGGGTAATCCATATTTTTCTTGAAAAGCTTTTACCATTGTTTGTGAAGCTCCGTTATAAACAGAATTGACAGCTAAATATGGGATATCTGGGTCTAAAAAAGCAATAGCATTTAAAAAGTAATGCATAAATTCAACTTCTATTCCTGTATCTCCATAAGTTAATATATCTCGATAGAATAATTCCGCTTCTTCTGGAGTGACTCCTTCTGAATATAAATCAGATAATTTTTTAACACTAGTATATACATATTTTATTTTATACCATGTAGCTTTATCTACTTTTCCTGTAACTGGAAGTGTAAAAATCTCTTGAAATTTTCGGACGGCTGCAGTTGTATCTGGATCATAAAGTCCTAACGTATTTTCAATATATGGTATCGCTGGATAATTTTGACGTATTCGGTTTAAATCTCTTTGGATAAGTCTAACTGGATTTCCTCCATCTCCTTCACTGATAACATATCCTGGATATCCAGAAATAGCATCTCCTACAGGAGCATCATTTTTAATTGTAATATCATTTCCATAATAATATTTTAATATATCTAAAGGAGATTTTCCTTGATTAGCGAGGGTTACGGTTCCCCACTGTGATAATCCTTCACAAGTTGTTTTTCTACCATCACAATATTTTGTAAAATAAGGTTGTATTTGATTACCTTTTACAACATAATCATTAAAGATATCATCTACTATAAAATCTATTCTTTCATAAATAGCTCTGTTTTCAATATAGGTCTGGTCATAAGTTGGAGAATTTGTTATATCATAACTATATCCTTTACTAGGGTACCATTCATTATAAATTCTGTTTAAAGTAAAGGATATAATGGCATAAATATTTGCTCTAAGTGCGTTTTCTGGCCAGTTTGGATATAATTCAGAAGAGGCGACATTTTTGATGTAATCAATATATGGGACGGTTATATCTTTTGCTGCTTCATTTGGAGCACTTAGATGTACAGTTATTTCATAGGGAACGATGGGATATCTAATAGCCATTTCTAATCATCTCTCCTGATCCTGGAACAATATTAATATACTGAATTAAGCATACATTTGGAATTATAGATACTTTATAATTCGCTTTAAAATTATTTGGTGAATATATAGCTTCTATATCATAAGTAGTAAATAAAGGAATTATTTCATCATTTTCAGTTTCATTTGGTGCTGGTAAAATAATATTATTAATCATTCCCGATGTATCTGTTTTTCCTTCAAAAAAGATAATTTTATTTTCATTAATTTGTTTACTAATTCTAATGTTTATATTTTCAATAGGTACAGCTTCATTAGCGCTAGTTGCTCTAATTTTTAAGCATCCTGTTAAAGGATTTTCTCTAATAAAATTTTGATAGATTTCACTTTG
>CACZQZ010000035.1 GCA_902783405.1 uncultured Erysipelotrichaceae bacterium | reverse complement strand
CCATCATCCATTTCAGCCACTAAAGTTATATTATCTTCCGTAAAGGGAAGAACTTCTCCTTTTAAATTAAGAACTTTAGAAAGTCCTTCTATACCATCAGATAAACTTCCTGTAATATTACTTAAAGCTGTAAGCATTAAGTTTCCAACAGGATGACCATTTAAATCACTACTTGTTTGAAATCTATAATTTAAAACTTGTTCAAGTAAAGGTTCTGTTTCAGATAAAGCAACCAAAACTTGTCTTATATCTCCAACTGCTGGCATATGAAATTCTTCTCTAAGTCTTCCGGTACTTCTTCCATCATCACAAACAGAAACAACAGACGTGATATTAATTGGAAATTCTTTTAATCCTTTAAGTAAGGTAGACATTCCTGTTCCACCACCAAAAACAACAACATTTTTTTTCATTTTGTCCTCCTTAATAATGCATTTTTGAAGTATCTAATCGATCTTTATAATTATTATCAAAAGCAGAATACTTTAGATTTTTTATAATGATAATAATTCCTATAACAATCATTAAAATTGATACAATTTGAGCCATTTTAAAGTTTCCAAGCATCAAACTATCTGTCCTTAAATGTTCAATATAACATCTTCCAAGTCCATACCAAATAAGGTAAGATGCAAAAACATTTCCATTTTTGGTATAACGTAATCTTCTAATGATTAATAAAACAATAAATCCTATGAAACACCAAATAGATTCATATAAAAAGGTAGGTACATGATAATTTTCATGAATATACATACCATCAATGATAAATTTTGGTAAATGCATAGATGTTAATTTTTCTAAAGTGGTAATAGGACCAAAAGCTTCTCCATTCGTGAAATTTCCCCATCTTCCAATAGCTTGACCTATAATTAATCCTACAACAACCATATCAAGTATTTTTAAAAAAGGAAGTTTATTTCTTTTACACTGAAACAAAACGACCATAATTCCAAAAATAAGACCTCCATGAATCGCAAGCCCACCTTCCCATATTTTGAATATATCAAGAAGATTAGTACTATAATAATCAAAATTAAATGCTACATAATATAGTCTTGCACCAATCATACCAAATACAAAAACATAAAAGAATAAATTGGTTGTAAAATCATCTGGTATTTTAAATTTTCTTGTTTCTCTTAATACCATTGTTCCCCCAACTAAAAAACCTAAAAAGATAAACACTGAATACCAATATATTTTGATAAATCCAAGATCTAATAAAATACTATTCATATCATCAATCCTTTGCTAATAGTGGTTTTATAATCATTTCATCCATTAAAAAATTCATGGTTGAAATTAAAACAGCTACTAAAAAACTCATAAAAAGTCCATGTATTTCAAAATGACTTCCTAAAATAAAATGCACAATATGTAAAATAAATACATTAATAAATGGATAAAACAAACCTAAAGTAAGCGCCGTTAAAGGTAGCGTTAACCAAACGATTAAAGGCTTTACGGTTTTATTAAGTCCATAAATAATAATTGCGGCTAAAAGTCCCCATAATCCATAAAGACCATTATCAATATAAAAGGTCTTTGGAAATAAAATAGAAACTATAATTAATATAAAAGCATAGCCAATCATGTATATAAGCCATTCAAAAATTGTTTTACTTCTTTTTATCATTTGAATCTGAGAATCTCTCAGCTACACCTCTTTTCTCATCAACTTTATATTCAATACCATTATATCATAAAAATAACTTTTTATTAATTTATATTAATTATTTTCAACTTGTAATTCAAATAATGCATCTCTAAGCTCCATAGCTCTTTCAAAATCTAAGTTCTTAGCGGCTTCTTTCATTTCTTTTTCAATGCGAATCATTAAGTCATTTTTATCTTTTTTACTTAATTTTTGTTTTTTGTTTTCTTTTACTTCTGCATTATTACTAATAACATCATGAATTGCTTTCACAATGGTTTTAGGAACGATTCCATGTTCTTTATTGTATGCTTCTTGAATACTTCTTCTTCTTTGTGTTTCATCAATTGCAATTCTCATGGAATCACTAATTTCATCAGCATACATAATTACTTTTCCATTTTCATTACGAGCTGCTCTACCAATCGTTTGAATTAAGCTTCGCTCACTTCTCAAGAATCCTTGTTTATCCGCATCCATAATCGCAATTAAACTTACCTCAGGAAGATCTATTCCTTCTCTAAGTAAATTGATTCCAACGACAACATCATATTTACCTATTCTAAGATCTCTTATAATTTCAAGTCTTTCTAATGTCTTTATTTCATTATGCAAATAAGTAACTTTAATATCTGTTTTCTTTAAATAACTAGTTAATTCTTCTGCCATACGAATAGTAAGCGTTGTTATTAAAACTCTCTCATTTTTCTCTATTCTCTTATATATTTCTTCAATTAAATTATCAATTTGACCTTCCGTTTTTCGAACTTCAATAATAGGATCTAATAATCCTGTTGGACGAATAATTTGTTCTACAATAGTATCTGATTTTTCTTTTTCATAATCTCCAGGAGTTGCGGATACATAGATAACTTGATCAATTTTTTGTTCAAATTCTTCAAATTTAAGTGGTCTATTATCTTTCGCACTAGGTAATCTAAATCCATATTCGACAAGTTCATTTTTTCTTGCTTGATCTCCATTATACATGGCTTTTACCTGTGGAATCGTTACATGTGATTCGTCGATGACCATTAAAAAATCACCTTTAAAGAAATCAATTAAAGTAGTAGGAGTAGCACCTGCCGGTTTTAAAGCAATATGTCTTGAATAGTTTTCAACACCTCTACAAACTCCTGTTTCAGAAAGCATTTCCATATCATAATTGGTTCTTTCCATGAGTCTTTGGTATTCAAGTAATTTATTATTTTCTTTAAAATAAGCTAAGCGTTCTTTTAATTCTTCTTTTATATTTTTAATAGCTATTTTAAGTTTATCTTCACTCGTTACAAAGTGACTTGCTGGAAAAATAGCAATGCTTTTTTTATCTTGATTAATATTTCCTGTTAATGTATCAAATTCACATATTCTATCGATTTCATCTCCAAAAAATTCAATTCTAATTCCTTTTCCGTGCTGACTTATTGGAATAATTTCTAAAATATCTCCTCTTACTCTAAAACTACCTCTTTTTAAATCTAAATTACTTCTTTCATAAAGCATTTCAACTAATTTTTCTAAAATAGTATCTCTTTCTACTTGCTCACCAACTCTTAAATTTAACATTTTCTTTTGATACTCTTCTATTTCTCCAATACCATAAATGCAAGATACAGAAGCTACTACAATAACATTTTTACTATCGAGTAACGCCGCTGTAGCAGAGTGCCTAAGCTCATCAATTTCATCATTAATGGAAGCATCTTTTTCAATATAAGTATCCGTTTTAGCAACATATGCTTCTGGTTGATAATAATCATAATATGACACAAAGTATTCTACATGATCGTTTGGAAATAATTCTTTAAATTCGGCATATAATTGCCCAGCTAGTGTTTTATTGTGAGCTAAAACCAACGTAGGTTTATTTACGTTCTTAATTACATTTGCTATTGTAAAAGTTTTCCCAGTTCCTGTAGCACCAAGTAAAACTTGATGTTTTTTTCCTTCTTTAATTCCTTCTACTAATTTTTCTATAGCCTGTGGTTGATCTCCACTAGGTTTATATTTTGAAACTAAATGAAATATCTCTTCCATATTATCACCTTTAATGTTTTCTTTTTAATCACTTTTTTCGTTACATCATTTTATCATTTTTTTCTTTTTATTACAATAGGTTAAACTTTTAAAATTCTCGCCAAAACAATTTTTTGAAAATAAAAAAATATAACAGTTTTTTTAAAATATGCTATAATAAATTTGTAAGGTAGGTTAGAAGGAGATGGATATGAAAAAAAGAAAAAAAATAATGAAAATATTTTTTGTAGCATTAATGTTAATACCTCTTACAATTGTTAATGCTGCAACCAAAACAGAAACACTTGTAGAACATCTAAAAGAACTTGTAAAATCATTTGATGGAAACGTAACATATGAATATGATACTATCGATATTGATTGGACTAATCCAAATTCAAAATATGATGAAGTTTCATTTTCATATAAAGACAATGTCATAGAATACAATCCCGGAAAAATAACAAACTACGAAGAAGCAGTTGATGTTACTAGTCATACAATATATTCACTATACTTGATTGAAGCAGCATTAAGAATAAATGGATATACTGAAAAAGAAATTGAAGATTATTTTTCATCAGAAACAAGTGAATTTAATTATGAAAGAAATGGTATTGAATTCAAAGAAATTGGTGAAGAAAAAGAATTTACTAGTTCAGATGGAACAAGTACAATAACTGCTGCACCTAGATTAATAAGAATTGATGTTGCAAAAGCAAACCTTAATACTACAGATGAAGCTGTAACACCAAAATCAACTACAATTAACGATGTTGTAGAATATTTAAACGCTGATAGTGAGTTTAAATCTACAGAAGATGATGGAAAAGTTATATTTGAAAACGAAGTTAGTATTGATGAAGATACAATAACAATTTCTCATACTTATTATTGGGATGATTATTACAATGTATCATTCCCTTGTGAAAATGATATCATAACTTACGAAGATGAAGAGATAAATTCTTATTATGATGCTGAAAGAGCAGGAAGTCATCACATGTTTGCAATACAAATCATTGGAGAAGTTTTAAAAATGAATGGATATACAACTGAAGAAATTCAAAAGTTCTTATCATCAGAAGATAGTAATTTAAGTTATGAAAAAAATGGTATTGAAGTTAAAGAAATTGGTGAAGAAAAAGAATTTACTAGTCCAGATGGACTTTCAAAAATAACTACAACACCTATGTCTTTTAAAATTGATTTAAATAGAGCCAATATTGGTGATAATAAATATAAAGTTTTAGATGGTGCTAATCAAATTATTAGTGCTAATAAAGAACTTACATTTAGATTTAATATTGAATTTGCTAAATTTAAAGCTGAAGGAAAAGTTTATGTTGATGGAAAGTTAGTTGACCCATCTAATTACACAGCAAAAGAAGGTAGTACAGTAATTACATTTAATGCTGACTATGTAAAAAAATTAGCAGCTAATGAACATACATTAAAAGTTACAACAAATGATGGTGAAGTAGAAACTAAATTTACAATAACAAATAATCCACAAACTGGAGACAGTATTATATTCTATATTTCATTATTAGGATTAAGTATTGTTGGTCTATCAGTAGCAGGATTATATATTAAAAAACTATTTAATTAATAAGTAAAAGCAGGAAACAAAATCCTGCTTTTTATTATCTAATTAATAATCTTATTGTACTAGAAATTCATTATGAACTTTATTTTCAATATATTCTAATTTATTTAAGGATCTATTATTTTTTAATAATTCTACTTGTTTTCTAGCAATATTATTTAATCTAATAAGTCTTTCTCTTTGTGATATTTTTTGCTCTATCAATTCAGCATTAATATTTTCTAAGTTATTTAATATTACTAAATGTAATAAATCTGTATTATCTCTAATATTTCCATTATCAGCTATCTCAGGATTATTTTCTCTCCATTCTTTAGCTGTCATACCAAATAGCGCTACATTTAAAATATCTGCTTCTTCTGCATACACAAATTTCTTTTGTTTTTCAGAAAGTGTTGGAACAATGATATTTTTTATAGCATCTGTATGAATTATATAATTTGCTTTTGCTAAAACTCTATTTACATGCCAATCAATTTTATTTTGATATGCTTCATTTTTCTTTAATCTTTGAAATTCTGTTATCAAATATAATTTAAACTCAGGTGAAAGCCAACTAGCAAATTCAAAGGCTATATCACTTATTGCATATGTTCCTCCATCATATCGACCCGATTTAGAAATTATTCCAATAGCATTTGTTTCCCTTATCCATTTTTGTGGTGACATTTTGAATCTATTACTACCTGCTTCATTTTTAAACGTAGCGAATTCGCCCCCTTTAAATTTTTCGTTATTTAATTGTTCCCATAATCCTAAATATGAAATAACTTCTTTATTTCTCATCCAATCTCTGATTGGCAATCTAGGTTCCTCATTATCAGCATATCTTGCTAAATCAGTTAATGAAATATACTCTTTATTATCAATTCTTAAAACTTCTATTTTTTGTTCATTTACTATTATTTGTGTTTTTATAGTATTATTTTTATTCATAAATTTATCCTTTCCTTATAAATTATCACGATATATATTCTTTGTAATTTCATGTTTTTTTTATTCCATTCGTATTACCTTCCTTTCTCAAAAATAAAAGAGATACCAATCAAAGGTATCCCGAATAGATATATTTTTCTTGCCTCAAAATATAAATTATCGACTAAACTTTAAACATTAACACATGGCAAGTTAATTAATGTAAGTTTATTATAGCACTGTTAATCTAACAAATAAACATTTTTTAATAAACTATTCTTGTTCTTCTTTTGAATTTCTAATCTGTTCTTCTAACTCATTTATTTTATTTTGATATTCTTCTAATTTTACATTATCATTATCAATTTGATTTTGATACTGTTTTATTTGTTCTTCATATGAATTAATTCTATTTTCATACTGTTTATTATCTTCATCATATTTTATCTTATTATTTTTTATAATATCAATGTTTTCTTTAGAAGCATAAACAACAACGTCTTTAATTTCATTATCAATATAAATTAATTTTTTATGATTAATATTTTTGATAAAT
>CACZQZ010000034.1 GCA_902783405.1 uncultured Erysipelotrichaceae bacterium | reverse complement strand
CAATATGGTGGAGAATAAGGGATTCGAACCCTTGACCTCCACGGTGCAAACGTGGCGCTCTAGCCAGCTGAGCTAATTCCCCATAACGAAATTACTACTAAAGTATAACATTCTTTTTAATCTCTGTCAACTAAAAATAAGATAAAAGCGCATATTTTTTCAATAAAAAAGATAAAATAGCTAAAATCTATCTTATCTTATTTACTTAAGTAAATAAAAAATCATTAAAGAAATTATATTCTTTCAATTATATTATTATAAACTTTTCCCTTTTCTATATAAGGCTCTTATCCTAATTATATGAATTTTTATTTACTTTATAGATATTTCTATCTATATACACCGACAATAATTTTTAAACAGCATGCTCTTATGTACAAAACTTGGAACTATGTATCTGTTTTAGAAGTATAATTACTTCTCACTATAACCAACCTTTTTTATTTTTTTTTGGATAACTTCTCTTATACATCCCTCCCTATTCTAATCATATCATAAAAAAAGTGTTTGGGAAGACCAAAACACTGTAACTTTACAAATATTTACACTTATTTTAACATTTCTAAAAGTTCTTCTTTAGGTAAAGAGCCTATTTTTTTCCCTAATTCCTTACCTTTTTCCATTACAATAAAAGTAGGAATACTCATAACACCAAATTGTCTAGCAATTTCTTCATTTACATCTACATTGATTCTTACAAACTTAGCATCTACCTCTTCACTAAGTTCTTCTACAATAGGCATCATCATCTTGCAAGGACCGCACCAATCTGCATAAAAATCAATAAATACTTTTCCATCACTTTGCATAACTTCTTTTTCAAAATTTTCATTATTTACATCGATTACTTTCATGTTTATCCCTCTTTTCTTAATAATTTATATTCTTTTATAAAATAATCATCAGTCATACCAGCAATATAGTCAATTGCTTTTTGTTCATCACTAGTACTTTCTAAATATTCTTTGCATTGCTCCTTTAAATATACCTTATAAAAATTAGAATTACCATCTTTATGTTTTAATTGATATAAGTAGGTATCAAATAGAAAACGAAACATCTTTTTATATTCTTCTAATTGTTCTTTTGTATTTGCTTTAGAATAAATAAATTCATAATTAAACTTTTTTAATGATTCAATTGCATTAAATACATCATTTGATAGTTTAATATAAGGTTTATCTAAACTATTTTGAATAATGTCCATAACAATAGTATTTACAATTGTTTTATTATCATTTCCTAAAACTTCTGTTATTTCTTTTGGGATTTGTTCTTTCGTAATGATATTAAGCCTGATAGCATCTTCAACATCTCTTCCTAAATAACCAATAATATCGCTAATTCTTACGACACATCCTTCTAGTGTCATTGGTCTCATAGAAAGACATACTTTAGGATCTGTATAAGCTTTTTCATATTCTTCTAAAAATTCCGATACTGTTTTTTTAATAGGCCTATATTCATTTAAAGTAATTTCTCCATTATGACACATAATACCATCTAAAACTTGTACTGTTAAATTATACCCTTTTCCACCATTTTCCACATTCATAAGAGTTCTAACGCTATGAATATTATGATAAAAATATCTTCCTGTTTTTTCAAAACTAATTTCACTTAAAATTGATTCTCCAGTATGACCAAAAGGAATATGACCAATATCATGACCAAGTGCCATGGCTTCAATTAAATCCTCATTTAAATTTAATGCTCTACCGATAGTTCTAGCAATTTTACTAACTAATTGTACATGTAAAACTCTTTTTGTGATATGATCATTATCTATTCCACTAAATACTTGTGTTTTATCAATATATCTAGTATAAGCAAGTGAATAAATAATTTTATCTGTATCCCTAAAATAAGCTGGCCTAAAATCTTCTTTTATATCCCTTAAACGTATTGCATCTTCTGTTAAGCAAGCATACTTTGATAATCCCTTTTCATATTTAAGCATATTTTGTTTTATATCATCTTCCATAATCTCACCTTCTATCTTATAATACTAATCCTATAGGACAGTGATCACTTCCTAAAACTTCTGTATATATTGTAGCATTCTTAAGTTTTTCTTTCAAATCATTGGATACTAGAAAATAATCAATTCTCCACCCAGCATTTCTTTCTCTTGCTTTGAATAGATAACTCCACCAAGTGTATTTTACTTCATTTGGGTAAAAAAGGCGATATGTATCTATAAATCCTGAATCTAAAAGTTCTGTGAATTTTTCTCTTTCTTCTAATGTAAAACCTGCATTTTTTTCGTTTTGTTTTGGATTTTTGATATCAATTTCTTTGTGCGCTACATTCATGTCTCCACAAATAATAACAGATTTCTTTTTCTTTAACTCATTTACATATTTTCTAAAATCATCTTCCCATGTCATTCTATAATCTAAACGTATTAATTCTTTTTTAGAATTAGGGACATATACACAAATCAAATAAAAAGCTTCATATTCTAGTGTTATTATTCTTCCTTCATGATCATGAATTTCCTTATTCATTCCATAAGATACTTCTATTGGTTTAACTTTTGTATAGACTAAAGTTCCAGAATATCCTTTTTTATCAGCAGGATTTAAATAAATTTCATATCCTTCTGGATGAAAAGTTAATTCTTCTAATGTAACCTTTGATTCTTGTATGCAAAAAATATCTGCGTTTTCTTCTTTAAAAAACTCTTCAAAGCCTTTTTTTAAGCAGGCCCTAAATCCTCCTACATTCCATGATATGATTTTCATACATCACAACTCCTCGTTATTTTCATAAGAAAGTAAATTTCTAAGTTCTTTTTCAGATAATGTCGAAAGTAAATTTTTCTCTCTATCATCACCTTCAATTAATTTATCTGATAACTTTTTTTTCTTCTTTTGAAGTTCTAAGATTTTTTCTTCAATTGTTCCTTTAGTGACAAGTTTAATAACCTCAACAACATTTTTTTGACCTATTCTATGAGCTCTATCAGTAGCTTGACTTTCAGCTTGTGGATTCCACCATAAGTCTAAATGAATAACAATATCCGCAGCGGTTAAATTTAATCCTGTTCCTCCACTTTTTAACATAATCAAAAATACATTGGTATCATCATGATTAAATCTTTCTACTAATTCCATTCGCTTTTTACTTTGAACGGATCCATCAATTCGATAACTTGTAATATTTTCATTATTAAATTCTTGAGCTACTATATCTAAAGATGTTCTAAAACTACTAAAAATTAATACTTTGTGTCCATGTGCTATTACTTCTTTAACTACTTTAATTAGTGTTTCTATTTTACTGCTCTTCTCTTTAATATTTGAATATAGTATTCTAGGATCGATACAAAGTTGTCTTAATTTAGTTAGTAACTGCAAAATGATAAATTTAGCTTTTTGAAAACCTTCTTCTTTTATCAATTTATCCATAGTTTCTTTTGCATCTTTAACATTTGCCATATAAAGTTTCTTTTCTTTTTCAGTTAAATCAATATAGATATTATTTTCTATCTTATCTGGTAAATCTTTTATAACATCTTTTTTCTTTCTTCTTAGAATAAATGGAGAAATTTGATGATTTAATCTTGTTAATAAATTATTTTCTTCTTCATCAAATGCTTTGATCTTATATTTTTGATTAAATTTAGATTCTGACGATAGAAAACCTGGCATAATAAAATCAAAGATACTCCATAATTCTAACATAGAATTTTCAAGTGGCGTTCCAGTTAGAGCTAATCTTGT
>CACZQZ010000033.1 GCA_902783405.1 uncultured Erysipelotrichaceae bacterium | reverse complement strand
AATACATTTTTCATCATCTTTTTCTAAGGCATCATTATTTTTTGATATTGGTACTTCTAATTCGTAATTTCTCATTGTTACCTCCTACAGTTTCATTTCTCTTATTATTGTAATATCAATAATATTATATCAATAAATCGAACATTTTTCTACAAATTAAAAAAGATAGATAACTATCTTTAAATATCTTTTTCATTCCAACGATTAAATGTAGGTTTTAATGATAATCTTTTTGCTCTTGATTTTTTTCTTTCGTCATTTACGTTTACATTTCTAATATGATCCAAAGCCACTTTAATATAGTGAATAGCAGTTTCATCATCAATATTTGGATGATGTTCTTTAATTTTAGAATATAGAGCCATAGCTAAATCTAAATCACATGTTATATCTGTAAGAGTAGATTTTAATCTAATGTAATTATTTTTTAAATAATCATATTTTATTTTTTCTTCAAAAGATAATCTTTCTCTTCTTTCTTCCAAAATACTAGTATCTACTCCACATTTTATGCATCCACAGGTTTGATTATATGCGCTACCTGAACTAGTATTTACTAATATATGTTTACAAGAAGATAGTTTTTCTTTTTGTATTTGTTTATATAAATCATGTCTTTTATTATATAAAATATCCCACTCTAAACGCAATTTAAAATATCTTTTTATCGTTTCTGTTTGTTCTAATGCTATTAATTCTTCCTTAACTTTTTGTCTCTTTTCAATGACATCAGCATATTCTCTTTCTAAATCATTCATACAAATCTCCTACTACTAATCTTATATATTCATTTATGATATATTTTTAATGTTTTTTTCTATAATTCAAAAGACTATCCTCACAACAAATCTATAGATAATTATACCATAAAAATAAGTTTTCTTTTATTATTTTCATAATTATCTAAACAAATTATATATGAAATAACAATCTTGAACTTTTTAATAATAAAATAACTAGTACTAAAACATAAAAAACAAGTTTTATGATTGGAAAAGAATTTATTTTTCCTTTTAATTTAACTAATACAGAACTTATAGAAAAAATAGTAAATCCAAGTGCAAAATAGTATAAAAACTTACTATGTCCTTTAAAAATTGAAAAAGCAGTAAACCCTTGAAGAATACCAACCAAAAAAGTAACAAATCCCATTTGAATCGTAAATTTTTTTAATTTACCTGAATGATTCAATTTTTGAACAAAGTTTTCAGATAATTCAAGTGGATTTAATTCTCTTTTACCACTTATATAAATTATTCCAGTAACAATACTAAAAATACATAATATACTATAAAATATTCCACATAAAATAAGTGGCATATTATTTAAGTCTGTAATAATCCATTTCATTTTTTTATCTCCTTAAAAGTTTTAATACTTTTACTATTTACTGGAAATGTAAAATAGGTATTTGGAAAAGGTTCATTTTCTAAAGTAAAATGCCACCATTCTTTTTCTAATGGTTTAAATCCATGAGAAATCATAGTATTACGAAGAAACATACGATTATCATATTGTTCTTTCGTTATATTTTTATAATCAGAATGAGATAATTCACCAAAATAATCAAAAGTGCCTCCCATATCTACGTCTCTTCCCGTATTTATATCAAACAAAGTTACATCGATAGTACTTCCTCTACTATGACTAGACTGTTTTACAATATATCCTTTATCAAATAAGGAAGCTTTATCTAAATTGGAATAAAAAATTTTTTTCATACGGATATCATTTATATCTTTTGTCCAATCCATAAAATAATTTACTGACATTTGTGGACGATATGCATCAAATATTTTTAAACGATATCCTTTATTCATCAATTCATCACTAACTTTTTTTAAAGCTGAAGCTGCTTCTTTGGTAAGTATTGCGATAGGCTCTTCATAACCATTAATTCTGTTTCCAATAAAATTGTATGTAGAATAATAACGCATTTCAAGCATTATATCTGGTACAACATCACTAAGGATAACAAAATCTTTTAATTTTTCTTCTTCATTACTCATATTATCACTTCATACCTCTTACATCATTATATCACAAAAATAGCAGATTTTTTATCTGCTATCATTTTCTTTTTCAAGTTCTTTATATGCTACTTTACCAACTAATGTAGTAGGCAATTTTTTCCTAAATTCATATTCTTTAGGAAGTGAAAACTTACTGATATTTTTTTTGCATAATTCTTGAATTTCTTTTTTTATTTTTCCAGATTCCTCTACACCATCTTTAAGTACAATATACGCTTTAGCAACTTGTCCTTTATAACGATGTGGCACACCTATTACAGAACAAGTTAATACATCTTTGTGAGAATTAATTACGTTTTCTATTTGTGATGGATATATATTATAACCACTTGAAATAATAATTCTTTTTAATCTTTGTTTAAAGATGATAGAACCATCATTTCTCATACAACCTACATCACCAGTATGTAACCATATTTTTTTATCCTTATGTCTTTGCAGAGTTTGATTTGTTTCTTCATCATTATTTAAGTATCCCATCATCACGGTTGGTCCACTAATACATATTTCACCATCTTCATCAATGTCAGCTTCTTCATATGTACCGATTTTAACGATTTTAAATATCGTGTCTGGAAATGGTATTCCAATATATCCATCTTCAGCGTCTTTTAAATTATCCAAAGAAAGGCAAGTAGCTGCTGTTGCTTCAGTAAGTCCATAACCTGCTCTAACTTTTGCATTAGAACCATGTTCTTCTAAGAATTTATCAATTTTCTTCTTTAATTCTCCGGATAGAATATCTCCACCACTAATGGCAGCTTCTACACAACTAAGATCATTTTTCTTTAATCTTTGATTTAATAAGGCTTCATATAATGTTGGAACACCAGCTAAAAAATTAGGTTGTGTTTTCTTTATTAAATCTCCAAATTTCTTAGCATTAAATTTAGGAAGTAAAATACATTTCATTCCACATATTAAAGGTGTATGGATACAAACAGCAAGTCCAAATCCATGAAATATAGGTAATAATGATAATACAGAATTCCCTGGTATTGATTGTTCTATTAATTCATGTGCGCCAAGTGCTATCGCATTGAAATTTTTATTCGATAACATAATGCCTTTAGGAGTACCAGTTGTTCCACCAGAATAAAGGATAACCGCTAAGTCATCACCTTTTTTGGGAGTATAATAGTTACCAATAAATCTACTTTCACTACTTATAAACTTAGTCCATAAAACAACATCTTCATCATTTTTAGGTAATTTTACTCTTTTTTTATAATTGGTTATTTTATACAAATAATGTTTTAATGGTGGTAATGATGAATCTGGAGACGCTACGATAATCTTTTGTAATTTTGTTTCTTTTTTTATATTTAAAATTTTATCTAGACAGATATCAAGTGTTATGATTGTTTTGGAATTAACACCATTAATAATATCTTTTATTTCGTTTTCAGAACTAAGAGGATGCACCATATTAGCAATAGCTCCAACTAAATTCACTCCATAGAAAGCACAAATTGCTTCTGGAGTTGAGGGCATACAAATCGTTACGATATCATCTTGAGCTACACCATAGTTTTTTAAACATTTAGCTACTGCTTCTATTTGTTTAATAAAATGCCTAAAGGTTACTTTTTTACCAAAATATTCATAAGCATAATACTCTGGATATTTATTCGCAATTTCCATTAAAGAATCAATCATACTTCCGTCTGGATAATCTAAATTTGCTCTAGCATCACCATATTGTTTTAACCATCTTCTATTATCCTTTTTTAATTTACTCATACTATCATCCTTTTCCAAGTGAAACATATGTCTATTTTTTACTAATTTCATCATATCCTATCTGTTCACTCTCACTAAAAAATATCATATCACGAATACACAAGTAAATAAAGTAAATTATCATTTTTTTTGGATAAAATATCATTAATCTTTCTATAATAAAATGATATATTTTATTCTATATTAACTCCTTTGTTAAATTCTTTTTTACAGATTATACTCATTAAACCAATAATAAATATATATAAAACAATTGATAAAATAACTAATATTTTAAAAGAATGAACATCTAATAAAATATTGTTTTCAAATAAACTCATAATACTACTATCAAATAAACCTACAATAAAAACTAATAATAAAACCATACTTTGAGATAATAGATATGCTACAAAACCAAATACTACAGAAAAACCAATTTTATTATTATTTTTTTTATAACCTAAAATAATTCCTAAAAAGCCACATTGTATTGCATTAAATATTTCTAGAAAAATAATAGTTATAAAACTTATAACAAATATAGTTGTATTGAAATCTAATCCTGTTGTTATCATACCAATATAATCCTTTAACATCATCCATCTTTCTTTTGTATAATAAGTAATAAATAAACTTATAATAATGACCACAAAACTAATGATAAAAAATATTAATGTTTGTATAAATTTAGAATTATAAATATCATTTTTTGTAACTGGAAGTGTATGAGTTAAATAAGCTTCATCTTTATAAATAGAATCTCTAAATCTTATCCAACTTCTCATTATAGTATTTATTAAAGTATTCGCTATCATAGCAAACATACAGCCTACACTTATTTGACTAATAATTTTAATCATTACTGTTTCATTTAAAGAAAATAATAGTCTTGTAGTTATGGCGAAAAAAAGTGATAGTATATAAAAAACACTCATGTTTTTAATCATATATTTTAAATCATATTTTAATAATTTTATGAACATTTAAACATCCTCCTAAAAATTTCATCAATAGATAATTTTTCTTTTTTTCTAAGTTTATCTGCATCACTTTGAAGTATTATTTTCCCTTTATCAATAAAGATTACTTCATCTAAAATTCTTTCGATATCCGATATCAAATGAGTTGAGATAATAACACTTGCATTTTCATTAAAATTAGAAAGTATTGTATCTAAAATATAATCTCTTGTTGCAGGATCTACTCCACCTAAGGGTTCATCTAAAATATATAAATCTGCATTCCTTGACATCACTAAAACTAACCCTACTTTTTCTTGCATTCCTTTACTCATTTTAGATATTTTTTGATTAACATCTAATCCTAAATCTTTTAATAATTTTCTAGCCTTGTCAGCATCAAAATTATCGTAAAAATCTTTAAAATAATCAATAACTTCAGATACTTTCATTTGCTTATTTAAATAGGTCCTCTCCGGTAGGTAAGATATTACTTTTTTACTCTCTACTCCTATATTTTTCCCTTTTATGAGTATTTCTCCTTCTGTTTTCGTAAGTAAATCATTTATAAGTTTAATTAACGTAGTTTTTCCGGCACCATTTTTACCTAATAAACCAATAATTTTTCCACTTGAAATTTTCAAATTAATATCTTCAAGAATGTTTTTATTGTCAAATGATTTCGTTAAATTCTTAATTTCTAAAAGTTCCATATTATTCTTCTATCCCTTCTAAATACTTTATCGAATCAGCTTTTCCAAGTCCAATTCTTTTCATTCCTTCAAAATAGCTTTTAGCAAGCGTAGTCGCATATTCATCTTTTAGTTTAGAAATGAGTTTTGTATCTTTCGTAACATATTTACCATTTGTTCTTTCAGTATATATTAAATTCATACTTTCAAGTTCAGCTAAAGCTCTTTGCATCGTATTAGGATTTACTTTAAATGTAGTTGCAAATTCTCTAACAGATGGAAGTTTTTCTCCGCATTTAAATACTCCTGAAATAAGATAAATTTTCATATACTCTAAAACTTGAATATATATTGGTATATTATTATCAAACGTAAATTCCATAATTCACCTCACTGTATTATTTAATTAATACAATAATATTGTATATTTATTTCTATGGTTTGTCAATATCAAAAAAGTATAAATATTCAAAATAAAAACCCAGAGAAATCTAGGTTCTAATTCATCTATTAGTCTTTAAACGTTTTCTTCTTTTTTTATGTTTTTTTCTTTTTACAAATAAGGTTCCCATAATCAATAAAAAGATTAAGATAACGTAAATTGCATTATGTTTAAAAAATTTATGAAAACTAAAATTTACTTTATTTTTTAAAACTACTTTTTCTTCTTTTAAAAGCTCATCTTTATAAAAAATTTTTAAAGTACCAAGATTTTTATTGGTAAAAATAGATACTTCATCTACTCCATCATATTCAAATCTTACGTCATTTATATCATAATTATTTGGTAGATATTTAATGATATCACTCTTTGGATATAATTTAATCTCATTTTCCTTTAAGTAAACAGTTTTTAAAGATTTATAACTTTTCTTTTTATCCACAATTTTATAATTATCATAATTGTTCATAAAATACTCATATATCGTTTTAGCATCTTCTATATGATGAGCTCCTTTTTTATCATAAACTGCTCCCAAAGTTACTAACATATAATGAATATTCTTTTCTTTAGCAATGGATGCAAAACATAAACCGGCTCCATCTGTCGTACCTGTCTTTCCACCTAATATATATGGAACTTCTATACCATATTTTTTGGCATTACTTTGAATAGTACTTTTAAAAGATAATTTTCCATCACTCGTTGTATACTTTAAGGTCGTAATAATATCTTTAAAAGTATTATTTTTTAGAGCATAATTAAATAATTTTGATACTTCAAAGGCAGTTGAATAATTATTTTCATCATCAAGTCCTATCGGATTAGAAAAATGAGTATTCGATAAATTCAATTTTTCCGTTTTCTCGTTCATTAACTTAACAAAATCATTGGTATTACCAGACACATTTCTAACAAGGGCTTGCGCGGCTTCTGCTCCAGAAGGAAGTAAAAGGCCATATAATAAATCTTTATAAGTGACTGTTTCTCCAACTTTAAAACCAGCCGTAGCCAAATTATTTTTAGCAAGATTATTAAAATCTTCATACGTAATAGTTACTTGCTCTTCTAAATCATCTATTTTATCAAGTACTATTAAAGCTGTCATTATTTTTGTTAATGAAGCAATTTGAACCTTGTCATTATCATTTTTTTCAAACAAAACTTCATTATTATCTAAATTATACATAATGATATTATTTGATTTCACATCTAAATCTAAGGCTTTAACATTTATACTTGAAAAACATATAAACAATAATAATATATTTAACAATTTCTTCACACTACCACCCATTATAAGTTTAACATATTTTGAAGTAATTCTAAAGAACAAAATAAAACCTAGATAAAATCTAGGTTAATCTCTTATGGTAGCGAGAGGGGGATTTGAACCCTCGACCTACTGGGTATGAACCAGTTGCTCTAGCCAACTGAGCTATCTCGCCATTTAATAAGCAAGATAATTGTAACATAAAAAATTAAAATATGTCAATAGTTTTTCTTTAAAACTATCCTATTTTACCATATCTTACAAAAATTGCACTAGATGATGTTTTTGCATTAGAAACTTCTAAAGAATCACTAGTACGATCATAAAAACCAAAATAAGGTACTAAACCAAGAGCTAGTTCACTTTCTTTTCCATCTGTAATATTTTTCGTACAATCTAATCCTATATAAACATAATTCTCTAATTTGTAAATACTATCTTTAGAATTACTGAAAAATTTATATTGTTCTTCTTTACTAAGATTATACTCTGAAAAATTTCTTGCAATATAGTCTACAGCGTCTTCTTTTTCTTTTAATATATAAGTTCCTTCTGTATAATTATCTTTATGATCCATATCACTTTGATACCAAATATATTTTCCATTTTCATATAAATATAATATAGAACCATCTTTAAATTTCCATTTATATCCTTCTAATCTGTCATCCATATCTTCATCGAAATAATCATCAAAGCGATCAAAATATTCATCAAAAGAATCTGAATAATTTGAATAGTCTCTTTCTCCGTAGTTTTCTTCTTCAGTAACAGCAAGTGCAAAAATAAGAATTATAAAACAAATCCATAAAATAGAAAAAACAAGACCAATAATAGACAAAATCATACCTACTGGATTTTTTTCTTCTTTCTTAGCCTTTATTCCAAAAATCAAGCCAACAATAGAAAGTGGTAATCCAATAAGTGGCATAATAATAGATATAATTCCTAAAACGATAGATACAATACTACTATTGTTTTTCTTCTCACTTTTTATTTTTGATGTTTTTTCTATTTTTTCCCCACAACTTGGACAAAAATTT
>CACZQZ010000032.1 GCA_902783405.1 uncultured Erysipelotrichaceae bacterium | reverse complement strand
GATAACATTGGTATAGATGTTGATGAATGTTTTGATAAAAGAAAAATATTAAAACTCAAATAATAAATTTAATCATTTGAATTTAAATTATTTCAAGATAATGTGGGCTTTTCAAGGTATTTTAGTAGATTATGGCATATTCACTAGACGGTTGTTTAGGTGCTTTTACGTGTTACAACGGTTATAATATACAATTTCATAACAGTTTACATATGGAAGAAAACAGTCTAATATGATGAGTTATCATCATATTTTTAATGTTAACATTGACTTACGAACAATTGTTTTATATAATAAAACTGGTGATGTTTATGAAAAAAATCATATTTCATATTGATGTAAATAATGCTTTTTTATCATGGACAGCCGTAGATTTACTTAATCATGGTTCTAAATATGATATTCGAAATAGTTATGCTGTTATCGGAGGAGATGAAAGCGAGAGAAGAGGAATTGTTTTAGCAAAATCAAATCCTTGTAAAAAATTAGGAATTAAAACAGCAGATACTTTGTATAGTGCAAGACGTAGGTGTCCTGCACTTAGAGTTTATAAAGGTGATTATAAATTATTTAAAAAGATGAGTAAATCTATGTTTGACTTAATTAGAACTTATACTCCAGATATTGAAATACTATCGATTGATGAATGTTTTTTAGATTATACTAGTATACAAAAAATACATGGTGATCCAATTAAATTTGCTTATAAACTTAAAGATGAAATTTATGAAAAATTAGGTTTTACAGTCAATATTGGTATTGGTGAAAATAAACTAACAGCTAAAATGGCATCAGATTTTGAAAAACCAAATAAAGTTCATACTTTATTTAAAGAAGAAATAAAGTCTAAAATGTATCCACTTCCAGTTGGAGATTTATTTGGTATTGGGAAAAAAACAGCTGAAAAATTAAATAAAATAAATATTATGACCATTTCGGATTTAGCAAACCAAACTCCAGAAAAGTTATACCCTTATTTTAAAAATATGTCGATTAAAATGATTGAATCAGCAAATGGACTAGGAAGTACCGAAATTATTACTGGTAGGGAAATCAAAGGAATTAGTAATTCAACGACACTTCCATATGATGTAAAAAATATAAATGAAATTAAAGAAACCTTATTTTCTTTATGTGAAAATGTAACATTAGAACTTCAAAAACAAAGAAAATATGCTTATGTAGTATGTGTATCTTTAAAAGATTCTAATTTTAAGATGGTATCCCATCAAAAAAAACTTACAAACGCAACAGACGTTGTAAGTGAAATATATAAAGTAGCTTTATCTTTACTATTAGAACTTTGGAAAAATGAATCTATTCGTTTAATAGGAGTAAGACTTGATAAATTAACTGAGCATCCTATTTATCAACCATCTTTATTTGAAAAACAAGAAATACGAAAAGAAAATAAACAGTTAAATGAAACGATACTAAAATTAAAAGATAAATATGGAAGAAAAGTAATTACATCTGCAAATAAAAAACAAGTTGGTTATAAAAAACGTGATAATTAATTACTATTCTTCTTTAACCGTTGGAATTAAATCATCCAAAACAGTATCTTCATTATAAGGTTCTGTTCCTTTAATGTAATATAAAATTTCTTTATTTTTATCTTCATTTGTAGCTGCTTTTCCAGTAATTGGATTTACTAAAACACCAGTAACATTGGATGGGGTCTCATACCAATGATCTTTTTTCTTTTCTAATATTTTTTCAATACTGTTTGCCCATATGGTTTTTGTATTGGTACTATCCATACTTTCTGTCTTACGATTATCGTCATATCCAGACCATACTCCTAAAGCGATATCTTTGTTAAAACCAAAAATCAAATGATCGGTATCGGTTGTTCCTGTTTTAATTGCATAAGTTTTACTTAAAAAAGGAGCAATAGATAAACAGGTTGGCACGGTATAATCAACCATATTTTTAGAAGAACAATTTGCAAGCATATCATTTAAAATAAATGTAATGCTTTTGTTTAATACAGATTCTTCTTCTTTTTTATATTCATATAAAATATCTCCATCTGCATTGGTTACTTTTCTAATTAGATGAGGTTTGATTTTAACTCCTTCATTAGCTAATACTTGATATCCTTGCATCATATCTAAAAGCCTAAGTTCCTTTGTTCCAAGAGCAAGGGAAGGAAGGGCACTAAAAGAATCACTAATACCAACTCTTTTAGCAATATCTACTAAGTTTTCTTCTCCTAAAAAAAGATGTGTTTTGACAGCAAATACATTATCAGAATAAGAAAGCGCTGCGGCCATACTGATTTCTTTATTTCCATATTTTTTACCATAATTTTCAGGACTATATAATTTTCCATTGCCAAGAGAGAAGGTTGTTTTAGTACTTTTAAAGGTAGTAGATGCTGTAAAACCATTTTCTAAAGCAGAATAATAAAGAAAAGGTTTTAAAGTAGAACCTACTTGTCTTTCAGAGGATACTGCTCTGTTATATTGACTTTTTGAATAATCTTTTCCTCCTACTAGAGCTATTATTTTTCCTGAAGTAGGTTCTAGAGCAATACTAGATACTTCAATTTCACTATCAGAAGAAATTGTTTCATGGATAGAATTTTCTAAAATCGTTTGGGCATTTACATCTAAGTTGGTATATATTTTAAGTCCACCAGTAGATAAAAAAGAATCTGGAATGCTTCCTAAGCTTTTGAGTTCTTCTAAAGCAGCATCTTTATAATAATTAATCGTTTTCAAATTGTTTTGTTCAAAAGAACCATAATAAGTTAAATTTTCTTTTAAAGCTTTTTCTTTGTCTATTTCTTTAATATAACCATTTCTAACCATAGAAGATAAAATAATCTCTTGTCTTTTTTTTGCATCTTTTTCACTAACTAAAGGAGAATATAGTGAAGGATGTTTTGGAATTCCAGCTAAAATAGATGATTCTGCTAAAGATAGATCTTTCGCACTTTTATGAAAATAATATTTAGAAGCATTTTCAATGCCAAAAACACCACCATAATTAATTGTATTTAAATATCCTTCTAAAATATCATCTTTACTGTAGTGGGACTCTAATCTAATGGTAAGCCAAGCTTCTTCTAGTTTTCTTTTCCATGTTTTACTAAAATCTAAGAATAAATTTTTAGCATATTGTTGTGTAATAGTGGAAGCTCCCTCTCTTTTAGAAGAACTTCTAATATTTATCATCATGGCTTTTAAAATTCTAAAATAATCAAAGCCTTGATGTTTATAAAAATTTTTATCCTCAATAGAAATAGTCGCATGAATTAAATCATCAGAAATTTGATCTAGTTTAATCCATTCATTATTACTACCTAAAAATAAAGCATCTTCTTTATCATAGAAATAAAAACTATTAGCAGATTCAATCGATAATTTTGGTGTAACCTTAGCATACAAATAAATGCCACTATAAAGAATTACTATAAAGATAAAAAGAAAAAAACAAATTTTAATCCATCTTCTTAGTTTTTTCATAGAATTCCTCTTTTCTATCTTTATTATTACTAAAATGAAAAAAAATATAAGTAAACATGAAAAAACTTTTATTTTTTTTCTTGGTATGATATAATTAGAGCCGAGTGTGGTGGAGATATGTCTAAGATAAAAATAAAAACAAAAATAAATACAGAAAATCAATCAAAAACATATGAAACCTATGGTATTTTAAAAGAAAATACAATTATTTATTATGAAAATCAAACCAAAGTAAAAAT
>CACZQZ010000031.1 GCA_902783405.1 uncultured Erysipelotrichaceae bacterium | reverse complement strand
AGAAGCTAATATAGCATTAATAGTTGCTCCTACGCTAGGACAATCTAAATAAATCTTATTCCCTTTAAGTTCTTCTGCTTCAATATCAAATTTATTATCAAGTTCTTTTATAGTTGCTCCTAAACATTCAAAAGCTTTTAATGTTTGATCAATTGGTCTCGCTCCAATAGAACATCCACCTGGAAAATACATATGTGCACTTTTATATTTTCCAAATAAAGCAGACATAAAATAATATGATGCCCTAAGTTTACTTGAAATTTCTTTTGGTATTTCTTTATTTGTAATTCCCCTAGGATCAATTTGCATCGTATTATTTTGTCTAGTAACTTTTGCGCCTAAATACTCCAAGATTTCAGTTAATGAATCAATATCTGAAATGTTTGGTACATTATCAATCGTAACAATATCATCTGCTAGGATAGATGCTGGAATTAACGCTACAGCACTATTTTTAGCGCCACTTACTTCAATTTTCCCCTTTAATTTATGATTACCTTCTATTACTAAACATTTCATATTTGACCTCCTACATTACTGTATGTGTTTTATTTCTAAATGTTATTGTTTTTACAAAGTCTTATTTTTTCTTTTACCTTATTTTTAAGTTCTATTTCCCCTGAAGAAATGATTTTCCTAGGGTCATAAACATCTTTATTGTTTATGATATATTCTCTTACAGCACCTGCCCAAGAAGTTTGAAGTTCTGTATTGATATTTATTTTTTTAATACCACTTTTAATAGCATCTTTTATTTGACTATCTGGAATTCCAGTACCACCATGTAAAACCAAAGGAATGTCTACCATTTTAGCTATTTCTAGGATAAGAGGAATATCTAATCTAACTTCTCCTTTATAAATTCCATGAGCATTACCAATAGATGGAGCTAAAGCATCGATACCTGTTTTTAAAACAAATTCTTTTACTTCTTTAGGATTTGTTTTTTGATAAGCATCCATACTACCGAGTTCTGCCTCAACGGTTACATTTTTTGTTTTTGCATAATAGGCTACTTGTTTTGTAATTTCTATATTTTCAGATAATGGAAGTGATGACGCATCAATCATAACTGAAGTAAAGCCTGCATCAATAGCCTTTTTACATGACTCGATGCTATGACCATGATCCAAATGAAGTACAACAGGAATTTTAATATTTAAATCTAATACTAGTCCACTTACTAGATTATATACTGTTTTATATCCCCCCATATATTTAATAGCACTTTCACTCACACCTAAAATAACAGAAGTATTTTCTTCACGAGCTACTTCTAAAATATATTTTGTCCATTCTAAATTATTAATATTAAAATGAAGAACTGCTTCATTTTCATTCAATTTATCAAAGATTTCTTCCATATTAACAAGCATAATCTTCACCAATTTCATTATATAATGTTTCTTTTAAATTGTAAATTCATTTAAAAGAAAAAAAATTTACTTTACAGTCAAAATTTTATTTAAAAATATATAAAAAACCAATGACAATTAAAAAAACACCTCCGATACAAGTGGTTATTTTTCCAAAGATTTCTTTTATCTTACCACCAAGAAGTAATCCTAAATAAGTAAATAAAAAACTTGTGATAGAAAAAATAAAAGGTACTATAAAAATTTTATTAGTAATTGCTTCTAATCCTAAACCTACTGAAAAACTATCTATAGAAACTGCTAATCCAAACATAATCATATCCACTAAATTTAAATTTTGAACAGTTTCTTCTTTTTTTAAAGACTCTAAAATCATCTGAATTCCTATAAAAGTAAATACGAAAAAAACAATTAAATTGGGGTTTATATGAAGAGTATAAATTAAAAATGTTCCGATAGAAAAACCTAATAGTGGCATAATAAAATGATAAATTCCAACAATTAATGATAATAAAAATTGATTTTTATGACTTACTAGCAATGTTCCATAGATTGTCGCAAGTGAAAAAGCATCCATACTAAGTGAGATAGCAATAGAAAGAATAAAGATGATATGCATTAAAAAACCTCCTATCAAAATATATGATAAAAGATTTAAAAATAATAATAAACTTTATTTTAAATACTTATCAATCATTTCTTTTACCAAAGATTTGTATTCAATATCATCTAGATGATCAGTTTCCATCATACAAAGTGGCGGAAACATAACACACCAAAAATTTTCTCCTTTTCCTTGTCCAAGGGTAATTACTAAAGATTCATAGTATCCTTCATCATATGTTACTCCTTTATAAATTTTTTCTGGAAAATAATTTTTACCATAATTTACTTGATATCCTAAAGGATAGTTTTCTTTGATTAATATTTTCCCTACTTTTTGCTTTATCAAAGGAATATTGTTTTTTACTTTTGTTTTAGCTTCTTCTGTATCTTTTGTATTTCTTAATAATTCAAATAAATCTTCTTCAACTTCTTCTTTTACTTTAACTTTTACATATTGGTCATAAGTTGAATTACTATTTGCGATTACTCTCATACGAAGAGCATCTTCTGGAAGCATATTATTGCTCGCTAAAATATTTCCAACCAATATATAAGATAAAATAATAAATAAAAAGAATAGTAATATTTTTCTCATTAAAAAATCGCCTCTATTAGATATTGGACGATTTTTATTTTTCTATTCATTTATGATATGTTTCTTTATGAATTATCTTAAAACTTCGATAAATTTGTTCTAATAAAATAACTCTAAATAATTGATGAGGAAAAGTAAGTTTTGAAAAAGATAGGGCAAAATCAGATCTTGTTTTTATCTTTTCATGTAGACCAGATGAACCACCAATAATAAATGTTATATTAGGATGTTGAATTAATTTTTTTTCTAATGTTTCTGATAGTTTTATTGAAGATAATTCTTCTCCTTCTATCTCTAATGTTATAACATAATCTTTATCAGTTATTTTAGATAAGATATTATCTTTTTCTTTATCTAATTCTATAGACGCTATATCACTTTTAAAATCAGGTATTTCAATGATTTCTAATTTTGTATATTTGGATAGTCTCTTACTATATTCTTTTACTGCATCAACCCAAAATTTTTCTTTTAATTTACCTACACAAATAATTTTAATCATAAAGTAAACAACTCCGTACTTTCTCTTTGCCTTGCAGCAAGAATATTTGGCTTTTTAATATGCTTTTCTTTTAATGTTTGTTCTAAAGTAGAAAGAGCTAGTTTTTCCGTATTATTATCTTCACTTAAGTGAGCTAAAATAATTCTATCTGTATTATTTCCTATCCATTTTGATAGATAATATGCAGAATCATGGTTAGATAAATGTCCACGATCTCCTAAAATTCTCTGTTTAATAACATATGGATAAGTTCCATTCATAAGCATTTCAACATCATGATTACTTTCCATAATGTACATCGTTTTATTTTGTAATAATGGAAAATATTTTTTATGTACATATCCTGTATCTGTAATATAAACGATTGATTTGTGATCTGATGTAAAAATATAACCTACAGATTCTTCAGTATCGTGTGAAGTTTTAAAAAATTCAATAAACACATCATCATATAGAAAAGAATCTTCAATAAATTCATAATTTTCAAGAAAAATTTGTTCATTTACTTCTTTATATATTTTTTTCGTTAAAAAAATTGTGGGATGATATTTTTTTGAAAAAACTCTAATACCTGCGATATGATCTGTATGAGCATGTGTTATAAAAATAGAATCAATAGAACTAGGATCAACACCTAAATTCTTTAATTTTTTTTCGACATAAAGAGATGTTGTTCCTAGATCAATTAAAATTTTATGATTTTTTGTTTCAATATAAGTTGAATTTCCTTTAGAACCTGATGCTAAAACAGCTACTTTCATTATCTATGCACCGTCCATGGATTAATATTAGTTCCTCCACCCATTGGTGGTCCACCTACCCAAAGTTCATAATGTAAATGTGGCCCAGTTGCAGATCCTGTCATACCTAGTCTACCAATGGTACTACCTTTAGACACCACTTGACCTACAGATACATTGATAGCAGATAAATGAGCATATAAAGTATAATATCCATTATTATGATTAATAATAATACAATTTCCATAAGAACTATAGTATTTAGCCATAGTAACGACACCATTGTTAGAAGCATAAACAGGGGCTCCATAAGGAAGTCCGGCTATATCTAAAGCTGGATGTAAATGATATCTTCCTGTAATAGGATGACGTCTATAAGCATAATTTGAAGTAATTGTAAATCCACTTGGTGTTGGCCATTGCCAGTTGTTCATCGTTCCAACATTTGGCACTACTTTTTGACCTTTTAAAATAATTTTATTCACCATTGGTTTTAATTCTTCTTTAGATACAAAGTCAATATAATCAGTTACTCCATTTTTTGTTCTTACTTTTTGAGTAACACGTTCTAATCCATTTTCACCATTTTGAATAATTTCATCATCACCAACAAGTTTATTAGAATCATAACGTTCTTCTGTCTTAAATTGACTTTCAACATCTTTTACAGTATGTGTTTCTACAACAACTGTAATTTTAGGATTTAAGTAAGATACTTTTAATTTTTGTCCTTCATATAAAAGGGAATTAATTCCTGTTAATTCTTTATTAGCAAGTAAAAACTCTTCTACACTGATTTTGTTATTAAAAGCAGCGCTCTCTACAGTATCAGTGCTTTTAACAATATATGTTTTTGATTTAGGATTTTCACCAAATAATAAATATTGACTTAACTCTTCTTCATCTTGATAAATCTTTTCATCTGTAGATATATTCATTGCCTTAACAGATAATTCTTCATCGATATAAATATTTTCTATAATACTACCAGTTTCATCAATTTGATTTTGAGTTTCATTGATATAGGCTTTATAGTTATCTTTTCCTACAAAAACTCTAATGGTTGATTCTAAAGCTTTTTTAAAAGTACTTTTTTTAATAACATATATTTTATCTTTTTTATTATCTTTTTTTATGGTAAATTGGTATCCTTTTACAGTAAAAGGTCTTCTCTTTTTTATTTCTTGATATATTTTTTTTATGGAAGAAAGTTCTGTTTTATATGTTGTTACTTTTTTAATTTGAAGTCCATTTGGAAGATAAACTTTATCAACACCAAGTTCTTTTTTTATTTCTTTACCTTTTTTATCAATATAATCTTCTAAAGCGTCTTTAGACTCTATCATTCCCAATACTTCATCATCTAAATATACTTGATAATAAGTATTTGGCGTAGATGTTTTTTGAAAGTTAAACCCAAGTAAAAAAATAGTTAAGAAACATAAAATGATATGACTTATTTTTTTCATGAATTTACCTCCTTATTAACTACATTGACAAAGGTACTTGTATTTCTTTTAAAAATTAAATCGATTGTTGTTGTTGGACCATTTCTATGTTTTCCAATAATAAATTCACTTTTACTAGTATATTCATCAATAGCAGCTTCTTTATTATAATAGTCATCTCTATAAAGAAAAGCTACTATATCAGCATCTTGTTCAATTGAACCAGATTCTCTTAAATCACTTAAAATTGGTCTTTTATTATCTCTTCCTTCGACACTACGAGAAAGTTGCGCTAAGGCAATAATTGGAACATTTAACTCCATAGCTAAAGTTTTTAAAGATCTTGAGATTTCACTAACTTCTTGTTGTCTATTTCCACCCCACTTATTAGAACCTGTAATAAGCTGTAAATAATCGATGATAATAGCTCCTAAATCCTCTGTATTTGATGAAAGCCTTCTGCATTTTGAGCGAATCTCACCTATAGTCATACCTGGAGTATCATCGATATAAATTTTCATATCTGAAAGTCTACTCATTGCCTCATTGATTTTTTTCCAATCTTCGTGTTCAAATCGAGCATTTCTCATTTTGTATCCTTCCACTTGTCCAACGGATGATATCATACGAGTTGCTAATTGCTCAGCACCCATTTCCATATTAAATAGAGCAACTGTTTTATTATTCAAAGATGAAATATTGGTTGCTAAATTAAGAGCAAAAGCTGTTTTACCCATAGCTGGTCTTGCAGCTATAATGATTAATTCATTAGGATGAAAACCTGATGTTACCTTATCTAAATCATAAAATCCTGTAGATATTCCAGTAACTTCTCCTTTATTTTTAGAAAGTTTTTCTAAGTCACTTTGGGTTTTAATTAAAACATCTTGAATCGTTCTAAATTCTGATTTACCTCTTGTTTTAACAACATTTAAAATTCTCTTTTCAGCAGAGTCTAATACATCTATAAGTTCTCCATTCATTTGATAAGCATCACTAGCTATAAAATTAGCTTCTTCAATTAATTTACGTAAAATTGCCTTTTCTTCAACAATTTTAATATACTCATCGATATTATTTGCACTTGGAACAAAATTAATAATATCAGATAGATATTCTACTCCACCAATTTCATTTAAATAGTTTTTCTTATCAAGTTCATTTACAACTGTTGTAGAGTCAATAGGAATTGATTTTTCAAAAAGATCACAAATTACTTCAAAAATTTTAGCATGCGCATTACTATAAAACATATCCTTATTTAAGGATTCTACCGATCTTTGAATGGCATATTTTGATAAAAACATTGCACCAATAACGGATTTTTCTGCTTCTAAATTAGAGGGAATAGCTCTCTCTTTCATGTACATCACCTACTCTTTTGTTACATTTATTTTTACATTTGCGATTACTTCTTTGTGTAATTCAATTTTAACAATATGACTTCCTAAAGAAGATATCTCATGATCCATCATAATTTTTTTACGATCCACATGAATATTTTGTTTTTCTAATAACGAACATATCTGTTTAGAACTAATACTTCCAAACATCTTATCCATTTTTCCTGTTTTTGCTTTACATTCTAAAGTTATCTTTTCTAGTTTTGCTTTTTCTTCTTTTGCCTTTTTTACATCTTCATCATGTTTCTTCTTCTTTTCTTTATTTTCTTCATTTAAACGATACATGCTAGATTTTGTAAGTAAAGCAGCATCCCCATTTTTTATTAAGAAATTTGCATATCCATTAGCAAATTCTTTTATTTCACCTTTTTTTCCTTGTTTTTTTACATCATTTAGTAAAATAACCTTCATTTTATCACCTCAATAAACATTCTAATTTATCTTTTACTTTTGTAATAGAGCTATTTTCTATTCTACAGGCAGCATCTGTTTTGTGCCCACCTCCACCAAGAGAATTCATAATTTTTTCAACATTTATTTTTCCAAGTGATCGTGCTGATATACCTACTGTTTTTTCATCTAAATATCCAATCGTAAAAGAAGCTTCTATGTTTTCGAATTGCAATATTTCTTCTGCTATTTTAGCTAAATCACTTGTTTTGTATATTTTTTTATCTAGTGTACAAATGACCATATTATTATTAATTTTATGACTATTTTTAAGTAATTCTTTTCTATGAATTATTTCATTTTTATTTTCTTGAAATAAACTTTGTTTTAATACATTATCTGCTTTATTTTTCATAAGATATGCAGCAGCTTCAAATGTTTTATCAGTTGTCTTAATGTTAAAACCATTAGTATCAATATAAATTCCTGCAAGCATAATTGTTGATGTAATAGAGTCTATTTGAATTTTCTCTTGTAATAAATAATTGACAATTATTTCCACAGTACTAGATACTGATGGCTCTAACAAGTTTAAATTACTTACGATAGGATCTTTTTGAATATGGTGATCCACTAAAATTATTTCTTTTACTTTATCTACTAATTCTGGCACTTCTAGCATTTCTTTTTTATGCACATCCAAGATAATTAATAAACTTTCTTTACTTATATTTCTTATTTCACTAGCTTTTAAAAGTTCATAATTTTTAGAGTGAAGAAATTCAATAGCTTTTTGAATAGATTCTTCTTTGATATCATCAGCAATGATAATATTAGCTTTTTTTTCATATTTTTTTATGATATTAGATAACCCTAAAGCTGCACCAAATCCATCTAAATCCATATTTTTATGTGTCATGATATAAATGGAATCGTAACCTTTTATTTTATTTGTCACTTTTTTAAAGAATTGTTCCATATCTGCACCTCTTTTATATTATACAATATTTTACCTCATTTGTCTTGCTTCTTTTTGGGTTATTTCTAGAAAAAAAAAGCATTTCTGCTTTTTAACGTTTAAATCCATGATAATCATACATTTCTTCATCAAATGTACTTTCTTCATTCATAAGTTCTGCTAAATATTCATTATCATCTGAAATATGATAAAGTTCTTTATAGGTAGTACTTAGATATGGAACTGCACGATCTCCATATTTTCTATATATAACACTTGAAAATGTATCTTCTAAAGACATTCTTTCTTTTCTCTGATTTAAAGATTTTCGTTCTGAAATAAATTCTTCTAAGCATTCTAATAAAGATTCTTCGTCTCCTTGAAGAAGTGGACAAACAAGTAATCTATCTTTATATTCTTTCACTAAATCAAAAGAGATTTCATAGCTTTGCGCTAAATCTTGTAATTTTTGTATTTCTATCATTTTACCATCCATACCTTTTTATATTAAATGTAACATTATATTTTGTTCCATAACTTGCTGCTTCAGCTTCCGTTCTAAATGCTAAATCCATCCAAACGGTTCCATTATTCCATGCATTTCGCATAGAACCTCCCCAGTCTAAAACAATCCCATAATATGTATTTCCACTTTCTACTACTTCAACAATTGTTCCAGCAGTAAATTTTTGTGGAGCTGCAGATAAAATTCTAACATCTCCAAAAGTATTATCATGATAGTAAATACCATCTCTAAGTAAATTATGATGAACATAAGCTACACTACCTGAACCACCACAACAATCTCCACCATAAGCAGTCATTTTACCAGTAAATGATTCGATTGTGTTTGCTTTAGATGAACTAGATTTTATCGTTTGAACTTGTGATTCCGTTTTTTTTGTTTGAACAGTAGGAACTACTGTTTCTTTTGTTCCCTCTTCTACAATTTTGTTTATAGCTTGTTTTTCGATAATTTTTTCTTTTGTTTCTTCATTTGTAATAATGTATCCATTAGAACCTTCTTGAAGAACATTTTGTTTTCCCTTTTCTATATCTTTATTGTATTTTACTTCTGTCGTATAAGGGGTTATCTCTGTCATTAATGTTAGACTTTTATTCTTATTTGTATTTTTTGCAGAATAATTGTCTTCCTTGTACCCTGTAAATGAAACAAAAGCAATTACTAGAACTTTGACAATTTTTTTACAAAGCTCTATCAATATTAATTTCATTTAACTCACCTCAAATTAATAGACAAATTAATTTTACCATAAATTGGGTTTTAAGTCAAATTGACGCTTAGCATTTTCGGTAGTAATTTTTAAGACTTCTTCTACTTTAATTCCTTTTATTTCAGCAATTTTACACGCTACGTAATAAATGTTATATGGTTCATTTTTCTTTCCTCTAAAAGGTTCTGGTGTTAAATAAGGACTATCCGTTTCTAAAAGTAAATATTCCAGTGGAAGTACTTTTACGATTTCTTTTAATTTTTTTTCATTCTTAAAAGTTAAAACTCCTCCAATACCAAACATGATAGGAAATTCCAAAAATCTTTTTGCCATTTCTAAACTAGATGAATAACAATGAAGAACAACTTTTTCTTTAAATTTTAACTCTTTTAATATAGTATATGTATCTAAAATGGAATCTCTACTATGGATTACCACCATTTTATGACATTTTTGGGCAAGAATTAATTGTCGTTTAAAAATTTCTTTTTGTAATTCTATATTTTCCTTTGTATAATGATAATCAAGACCTATTTCACCAATACCTACTATTTTTTCATCATTAATATGTTCTTCTATAAATCTTAATTCTTCTTCATAATTATCGTTAACATTTTCTGGATGAAGACCAATTGTTCCATAGATTGTCGGATGTTTAACTACTTCTAATACAAATTTATTAGTTTTCATATCAACACCACTTGTAATCATGACGTTATCCTTCATATGATTAATAATTTCATCTAAATTATCATATTCATCCAAGTGACAATGTGTATCTATCATACATTCACCTCATACTTATTATACTATAAATAATACTATTTTTGTTTTACAAGTTTTTTTTCATTTGAGTTAAGGAGTAACATTTCAATCTCCTCTTTATTATAATAGTCTTTCTCATCTAAGTAAGAAGAAATATAGTCATATGCATTTTCTTCTTCTAAAACAGTACTAAAAGAAAACAAAGTTTCATTTTTATTTGTATGTTTTACTGAAACTACTATTCCAGAAAAAACATCAATATACAAAATCGAATTATATTCAGAAAAATTCTTTATTGTAAAATATTTACGATACTTATCATTATCTTCATATTTATTTAAATCTTCCAACTCAAGTGTTTTTACAAAATATGTATTTTCTCTTTCAAAAGAATTAATTACATGGATAATTTTATAATCTGATGAATCTTTTATATCTAAATTAAATTCTTGCATTTCACTCATCTGAGTTATTGATTCTTTTTTTACTGAACATCCTGTTGCTAACGTAGAAGCTGTTAAGCTTCCATATAATAATAATTTGATTTTTAATAATTTTAATTTATTTTTCATAATATCTCCTCTTTACCAAGGAATATTCTATCATAAATAATAACTTTTTCAAATAAAAAAAATCACAACCTGTGACTTAATTTTATATACAAATATTTTATTAAAACATAAATCAAAAATAAGAAATACAATAAATCTAGTAACTGAAACTTTGTAATCATACTTCCTAAAGTTATAAATCCAAATAATAAAATTAATAGGATTACAAATCTCACTTCTTTCCTTACATTTTCATTCATTCATGTTCTCTCCTATTTTTCAACCTTTTTTACTATATCATACAAAAAGAGCAATCTCAACATTTTGCTCTTTTTTTTTATCGACAATTTACATCATTTTACATATTTTTAATTTCTTCTAATTTTTTTTCTTTATCAATTCTTTGAAATAAAGGTTCTGGATCATTTAATTTTAATCCTATATCCATTCCATTGAATCCTTCAATGGAATCTAAGAATCTATTTTCTGTATTTAATTGATTAAATATTTTATCTGCCGTATCTGGTAAGAATGGTGCTAGTAAAATAGTAGCACATCTGATAGCTTCAAGCAAATTATAAAGCACAGTAGCTAGTCGTTCTTTTTTATCTTCTTTAGCTAAAACCCATGGCATAGTCTCATCAATATATTTGTTACATTTTCTATAGATATCAAAGATTTCATCTAAAGCATCTGCTACATGGAAATCAGACATAGCTTTTTCTACTTTATTTGGTAAGTTTCTTACAGCTGTAATTAAATCTTTATCGATATCTTCAAATTGTGTTGGTTTAATTACTACTCCATCAAAGTATTTTTTTGACATAGATATCGTTCTATTTACTAAATTTCCAAGAATGTTTGCTAAATCTGAATTAATTCTTTCAATTAATAGTTCATAAGTGATTGTTCCATCATTTGCATAAGGTATTTCATGTAATAAATAATATCTTACAGCATCGATTCCAAATAATTCTACAAGTTCATCTGCATATAATACATTTCCTTTTGATTTACTCATTTTATCTGTTCCACATAATACCCAAGGATGACCAAAAACTTGTTTTGGAAGAGGTAAATCTAGAGCCATTAAGATAATTGGCCAATAAATGGTATGAAATCTTAAAATATCTTTTCCAATCAAATGAACATCTGCCGGCCAATATTTTTTAAATTCTTCTGACTGTTTATCTAAATCATATCCTAAGAAAGTAATGTAATTGGTTAGTGCGTCAATCCAAACATAAATGACATGTTTTTTATCAAATTTGACAGGAACACCCCATGTAAAGGAACTTCGTGACACACATAAATCTTGTAATCCTGGTTTCAAGAAGTTATTTACAATTTCATTTTTCCTACTTTCTGGTTTAATAAAGTCAGGATTTCCCTCGATATGTTTCATTAACCGATCACAATATTTTTGTAAATTAAAGAAATATGCTTCTTCTTTAGCATGATCTAATTTTCTTCCGCAATCTGGACAAATTCCGTCTGGTGCTTGAGATTCTGTAAAGAATGATTCACAAGGTGTGCAGTATAAACCTTCATATTCTCCTTTATAAATATCTCCTTGATTGTATAGTTTTTCAAATATTTTAGCTACTACTTCTTCATGTGCAGGATTCGTTGTTCTTACAAATTTATCATAACTTGTATTAAGACAGTCCCAAATTCTTCTTACTTCTAAAGCAACTTCATCTACAAATTCTTGCGGACTTTTTCCTGCAGCTTTTGCTTTTTCTTCTATTTTTTGACCATGTTCATCGGTTCCTGTTTGAAAGTAAACATCGTATCCTGTTAATCTCTTGTATCTTGCAATAGCATCTGCTAAAACAATTTCATACGTATTTCCAATATGTGGTTTTGCAGATGTATAAGCAATAGCTGTTGAAATATAAAATTTTTTATCCATGATATCCCTCCTAATAATCACTTTTTCTTATCTGATATTTTTCTTCTTCATGATCTACTGTTAAATATTTAATAAAGATTCCTTGACAGATAGCATCTCCTTTTTTTACAACATAATCTTTATCTCCTTCATTTTGAATTTTAATAAAAATATGTCCTTCGTTATCTTTATTATTATAATAGTCTTTATCAATGACTCCTATCTGATTACAAAATCTAACATTATATTTAAATCCCATACTACTTCTATCCATAAGAAGTAAAACCTCATCATCATTCATATTTGCTTTTATTCCTGTTGGAATTTTTTTTATTTCTCCTGGTGCTAATACAAAATCTTCTAAAGAATAGAAGTCATAACCTGCTGCATATTTTGTTTCTCTTGTTGGTATTTGATATGTTTCATACAAGTTTATGTCATCTATTACATCTTTTTTAAATTCTTCAAAACTTATTTTTTCAAAATATCTCATTTTACCTCCAAAAAAAATCTATAAATTTAAGGACGAACTAGCCGTGGTACCACCTTAATTTATAGATTTCTCTATACACTCATTTGATAACGCACACTTGCGGCTAATCGCTACTCCAGAATCATTTAAAATAGTTCCTT
Organism: uncultured Erysipelotrichaceae bacterium; assembly: GCA_902783405.1. GTDB lineage: Bacteria > Bacillota_I > Bacilli_A > RF39 > UBA660 > RUG12867. The sequence goes on along the minus strand of CACZQZ010000031.1, from coordinate 425 downwards.
TTCTTTGTTTCCACCAACCACAAAGTCTCTATAAAAATTTCCTATTTCTCTTTCCTTCTCCGTATTTAAGTCAAATTATAACACAAAGTTTATTCTTGTTCAAGATGCTTTGATAAAAATTTAGAAATGATATGCGCTATTTTATAATCAATTTCATCTACTTTTTTTTCTTCATCAAAGATAATGACAGTTCCTATTTCGATGCCACCAGATATGATAGTACTAATAGCGTAAGTACAAGTTAATTCACATTTGTCTGTAAAAATAAATTTTTTTTCATATTTTTCTACAATATCTTTTCTTTTTTCTATTGCATCTACGATATCTTTTCCTATTTTTTTATGAAGAAATTCTTTTTTATTTTTTCCATCATACGCCAATATTTCATCTCTATCAGTTATCATAATATTTTTCTTTATATCTGT
>CACZQZ010000030.1 GCA_902783405.1 uncultured Erysipelotrichaceae bacterium | reverse complement strand
CTTTCATTTTTCTATTATTTATAGGATATTTATTTTTACATGAAATTTTTCATGGAATTGGCTTTTATATATGTGGTAAGGCTAAACATAAAAATATAGTCTATGGAATTGAACTTGAAAAAGGTATTTTTTACTGTATGTGTAAAGAAGAAATTAGTAAATTTGGTATTTGTATGAGCTTGCTTTTTCCTCTTATCTTTTTAGGATTTATTACAGGTATTATAAGTTATATTTTATATCTTCCAACGCTTAATTTCTTATCTTTAATGAATGTAGCAGGAGCTATAGGAGATATTTTAATGTTTTATATGATTTTACCTATGAAAGATGTATCTTATAAAGATTTAGATGATACTTCAGGATTTATCTTATTATCTAATGAAGATTTAACTTCAAAATCACATTTAGGTCTTAAAATAAAAGAAGTAGGAGAATATAAAGAGTTAGAAGCAAAAAACTATAAAAAAATAACAATTACGAAAACATCCCTGATTATTCTTTTATTCTTTACTAGTATTATCCTCTTAGGAGGATTGCTAAAATAAAAAATAAGTTCTATAATAATATATAGAATTTATGTGTCCTCGTAGCTCAGTTGGATAGAGCAATCGCCTCCTAAGCGATAGGTCGTTGGTTCGAATCCAATCGGGGACGCCATTTATTTATAAAATAAAAAGCATTGCAAATAAAAGCAATGTTTTTCTGTAAGTAAGGTAATTTTATTAAATTAGATAAGCAATGTCACTTTTCTAATTCATTTGCTTTGCTATTATACTATTTTTATTTAAAAAGTCAAATTGTATATATGAAATAAATATACATAAAATATATTATGAATAATATAGAAGAAAAATTAAAAGAAATCGATACAGAAAATTTTATATGGGTTATTTATATTGGAATTATTATTTTAAGTTATTATTCCAATTATTTAGAAAAAAATTATTTTTTATATCATGATATTAAAAGTAAACAAGAATACCGAAAGATTATTATTTTTATTTTTTCTGTTTTAATAATAGTTTATTTTTACTTTTTAAATTCTTCTTTAGATGATGTTCGAAATATCACTCCAAATGATCCAAGATATAAAAATAATTTAATTATGCTTTCTTTTATTGGATCCTTACTTATTTTTATTAGTGGTTTAATTTTTTTATATATTGCTTTTAAAGATGAAAATTTAGATGTAGAACTTGCTTTTAATTGAATTTATAAAAATCATTTTATATTGTCATGAACCTTCCCTTATGTTATACTTTTAATAGATAATATAGTATTGTAATAAAAAAAGAAAAGAAGTGATAAAGTGAAAGTATTCGATTTTGACAATACCATTTATGATGGTGAATGTTGCATTGATTTTTTTCTTTTTGTTTTTAGAAAAAAAAGAACATTTAGTAAATATATACCACTTGCTGGTTATACATTACTTTTATATAAACTTAACAAACTTCCTATTTCTAAAGTTGAAGAAGTCGCAGATAGTCTTTCACATGTACTTATAAAATATAAAGAAGAAGCAAGTGATTTAATACAGGAATTTTGGAAAACTCATCAGAATAGATTGAAAAAGGAAATGCTAGATAAAATAGGCGAAGATGATATTATTATAACCGCATCTCCTGGAGTACTTATTGATGGTATTAAAGAGAAACTTAAAACAAAAAGTATTATTTGTTCAGATCTTGACGTAAATACTGGAAAATTATCTTTTCTTTGCATGGCTGAAAATAAAGTAAAAGCTTTTAAAACACTTTATCCTGATACTTCTATTGATGAATTTTATACAGATTCTATGAGCGATAAACCTTTAATGGATATTTCTGATAATGTTTTTTTTGTAAAAGGAAAAAATATTACACAAATTAAAACAAAAGAGCGAATTAGATAAAATATGGTGATTTAATGAAACAGATAAAAAGTTGTGGATGCATTGTTATTAATGATGGAAAAGTACTTCTTATAAAACAACATCAAGGTTTTTATGGATTTCCTAAAGGGCATATGGAGAAAAATGAAACGGAAATAGAAACAGCACTTAGAGAAACAAAGGAAGAAACAGGAATAGATGCTATAATAGACAAAGAAAAAAGATTTGAGATATCTTATTATACACGCAAAAATAATTTCAAAACAGTTGTTTATTTTTTAGCACATTCTAAAAACACGGAAATAAAAATAGAAGAAAAAGAAATAATAGAAGCAAAATGGGTTCCTATAAATGATGTAGAAGGTATTCTTACATTTGATAATATGAAAAAATTATGGGAAAAAGTTAAAGAAAATTTATAAATAAAAAGGTAGGCGTAAAGTCTTTCTTTTTTTTTCTTTTTTTGATATACTTTTATAGTAGGGTAGTGATGATATGAAAAGATACACTGGTAAAATAATCATAGGAACAATTCTTTTCATTTTTATAATAGGTATTATTTATGGATATTTTTTTGTAAAAGATTTTTTGAAAGATGAAAAAGAAACAAAAAAATTAATGGAAGAAATTGTTGAATCTTATCATGATTTTTCAAAAGTAGTTTCTAATATATCTGATGAAAGAAGTAAGATATATGATTTAAAAGATAAAATGATGCTTTTAGAGTCTTCTAATCAATATATTAAAGAATTAAGTAAAACTATTGATGATTATCAAAAATTAAGGAAGACAATTGAAGACGAAAGTTTGTTTTTAAAAGAAAATTGCAAAATAAAATATTCAAGTAAAAAAGTAAATAATGCATGTGAAGTATTTAAACAAGAATATGAAGCAGCATATAACTACTATATTACAGATAT
>CACZQZ010000029.1 GCA_902783405.1 uncultured Erysipelotrichaceae bacterium | reverse complement strand
GTCATTTTTGATGTTTTATAGGATAATAGTTTATCTAAATTAATTTCAAATACATAAACATCTTGTTTGATAATACTTGGATGAACTTTACCAATAATTCCAATATTTTTTCCTTGTAAAATAATAGATGCACTTTGATGTGGATGAAGTTCTTCTGGAATACATTCATCTAAGACAAATGAATATCGATTATGAAAACCTAAATAGTCAAGTAATTCCTCTACAATGCCTTTTATAATATAAAAGTCTACTTTTTGATTTGGAATATCCATATAGAAATTTCCAGTCATTAAAGCTGCTAATTTAAGTTCTTCTTTATATATTCCATCTTCTTTATAAAAACCTTTCCCTACTTCAAAAATAGATATATCTTCTTGATGATGAGATTTATTATACATATAAATATCTTTTAAAGATGGTAAAAGAGAGTATCTAAGTGTATTACGTTCTTCACTCATCGGATCATTAAGCATGATAGGAATAAAATCATCTTTTGTAAATGTGTTAACTTTATCTTTAGAAATTAACGTATAAGAATAAGTTTCATTAAGTCCTAAAGACGCTACTTTATGTTTTATTTTTCTTTTTATTTTATCATATGTACCTAATTTACTTTCAAATATAGGAAGTTTTCCTGTAATTTTATCCATACCATAAATACGGCCTACTTCTTCAATTAAGTCTTCAGCAATATTAATGTCTCCCCTTCTTCTTGGTACCGTAACATGAAGTATATCTTTATCTTTTTTTACTTTAAATCCTAAAGATTCTAATATTGAAATAATTTCTTTTTCGGTTATATCAATTCCTAAAACTTTATTTATTTTTAAAATACTTACTGTAACTAATTTATCTTCTTTCTGAGTTTTATCATATGCAACGATTCCATCTACTACTTTAGCATCAGCATATTTTTCTAATAGGTGAAGACTTCTTTCCATAGCTAAATATGTTCTATTTGGATCTAATCCTTTTTCAAAACGATTAGATGCTTCACTTCTTAAGATTTTTTTAGATGTTTTTCTAATTTTTGTTGGATTAAATATAGCACTTTCAATAATGATGTTTTTAGTGTCTTCCTCTACTTCTGTAGAAAGGCCACCCATAACACCAGCGAGACCTACTGCTTCTTTCTCATTAGCAATCACAATGTCTTCTTTGGATAAAAGTCTTTCTTGTCCATCTAAAGTAGTTAATACTTCTTCATCATTAGCCATCCTTACAATTAGTTTTTTACCTAATCTATCTGCATCATAATAATGAAGAGGCTGACCTGTTTCTAACATAACATAATTTGATATATCAACAACATTATTAATTGGGCGAATACCAGATGCGATAAGTCTATTTTTAATAAAATCAGGACTTTCTTTGATGGTTACATCTTTTACTTTTCGAGCTAAAAATAATGGACAATTTTCTGTTTGGATATCAATTTCAAATTCATTTTGAATATGATCTTTACTTACTTTATAAGATACTTCCATATCTTTTACTTTTTTATGATAAATAGCACCTAATTCATATGCCATACCTAAAATAGAAAGTAGGTCACCTCTATTAGAAGTTAATTCAAAATCGATAACTTCATCATCTAAACCAAGCACTTTAATTGGATCTATTCCAATAGGAGTATCTTCTGGAAGCTCATGAATACCTTCTTTGTCTTTAGCATCTAAAAACTTATGATCAAGTCCAAGTTCTGCTTTAGAGCAAAGCATTCCATTAGAAGTATAACCTCTAATAGTACCTTTTTTAATTTCTCCACCAGGAAGATGGGCTCCAGCTAAAGCTACAATAACTTTTAATCCTACTCTTACATTTGGTGCTCCACATACAATATCTAAAACTTCTTTGCCAACATCTACTTTACAAGCATGTAAATGGGTTCCTTCGATTTTTTTGCACTCTTTAACTTCTCCAACCGTTAAATTAGTAGCATCAATAAGTTTTCCAGCCATATCATATTCGTTACCAACATTAGTCATGTCAAGTGCTATTTTTTGAATGGTTAAATCTTCATCTAAATCAATATAGTCACTAACAAATTTTCTACTTAATAACATATTAATCTACATCCTTTCGGTCAAATTGTTTTATAAAACGAATATCGTTTCCATAAATGGTTCTGATATCTGGAATACCAAACTTGAACATAGCAAATCTATCAAGTCCTGTACCAAAAGCAAATCCCTGATAAACATTTGGATCATAACCACACATTTTAAGTACATTTGGATGCACCATACCAGCACCTAATACTTCAATCCATCCTGTTTGTTTACATAGATTACATCCTTTTCCTGCGCATTTAAAACAAGATACATCAACTTCTACAGATGGTTCTGTAAATGGGAAAAAGGATGGTCTAAAACGTACTTCGGTTTTTTCTCCAAGAAGTTTTTTACAGAATAGTTCTAAAGTTCCTTTTAAATCAGCCATAGAAACATCTTTATCAATAACGAGTCCTTCTATTTGCATGAATTGATGGGAATGAGTCGCATCTTCATCTCTTCTGTATACTTTACCAGGACATACAATGCGAATAGGTCCTTTATCTTTATTTTCTTCCATAGCTCTAACTTGCGCTGTTGAAGTTTGACTTCGAAGTAAAAAGTTTTCAAATTCATCTTTTAAGTAGAATGTATCTTGAGCATCTCTAGCAGGATGTCCTTTTGGTACATTTAATTTTTGGAAGCAATTTTCATCTGTTTCTATTTCAGGTCCTTCATAAACGGTATATCCCATAGATACAAACAAATCTTCAAAGTCTTCTGTAATTAATGTCATAGGATGAAGAGATCCTCTTTTTAATTTCTTACTAGGTAAAGTAATATCAATTGCTTCACTTTTTAATTTTTTTTCTAAAGTTTCTTTTTCTATTTTTGCTTTTTCATTTTCATAAAATGTATTAAATTCTGTTTTAAGTTCATTTAAAAGAATTCCAAAATCTTTTTTATTTTCATTTGGAACTTCTTTTATCTTACTTTGAAGTTCTGTAATAAGACCTTTTTTCCCCATGTACTTTATCTTTAATTCATTAAGTTCACTGGACGTCACATTTTCTTTTGCATCTTTTTTAAGTAATTCTTTTACATTTTGTATTTCATTCATATTTTTTCCTCCTAAAAAAAACTAGCTTTCCATAAAGGACGAACTAGCCGTGGTACCACCTTAATTTATAGTATAAAACTACCTTATTTGACGAAAACGAGTCACCGTTGCATTTTCATGCAAAGCTCCGAAGACGAATTCAAATGGAAATAAGATTTCTTTACACCAACCAGAAACTCTCTTTGCTTATTTGATCATTTTACTACTTCTTCATCCAAGCTTTTTAAGTATATTTTGATTATACTATTTTTGTTTTTTTTGTCAAGATATAACGCTAACACATTTTTTCTAAAGAACAATTTTGTACTTTTTCTACTTT
>CACZQZ010000028.1 GCA_902783405.1 uncultured Erysipelotrichaceae bacterium | reverse complement strand
GAAGAAATCTTTTCTGCAATTGCTTTATACAGACCAGGACCTATGGGGAATATCAATCATTTTATCGATAGAAAAAGAGGGAAAGAAAAAGTTACATATTATCATCCAGATTTAGAAGAGATATTAAAACCAACCTATGGAATTATTATTTATCAAGAACAAGTTATGCAAATTGCACACGTTTTAGCTGGATATACGTTAGGTGAAGCAGATTTACTTAGAAGGGCAATGAGTAAGAAAAAAGAAGATGTTTTATTAAAGGAAGAACATAAATTTATAGAGAGAAGTATTCAAAAGGGATATGAAAAATCATTAGCTAAACAAATTTATGATTTAATTCTAAAGTTTGCATCTTATGGTTTTCCAAGAGCACATGCCGTTGCATATTCAATGATATCATATAAGATGGCTTATCTAAAATATTATTATGGCACATATTTTTATAAACACTTACTTAATATGGGTGTGGCTAATAATAAATTAAAAGACTATATTTTTGAATGTAAATCTAAAAATATTGTTTTCTTAAAACCCGATATTAACTATAGTGATAAGATGTATAAAATAGAAGAAGGCAAAATAAGATTTCCTTTTTTAGGAATAAAAAATGTTGGAATTGCTTCAGTAGAACAAATACTAGAAGAAAGAAAAAAGGCCTTATTTATTGATATCTTTGATTTTATGAATAGATGTTATGGAAAAGCTGTAAACAGTGAAGTTGTTTTAAGTTTAATATATGCAGGATGCTTTGATACTATGAATATAAATAGAAATACGTTAATATCAAATTTTAATGAAATTGTCTCTTATATTGAACTAATTCATGATTTGGGAAAAGAATATGCATTAAAACCCGAAATTGAAAATAAGGAAGAATTTGATGAATTATTTTTAATGAATAAAGAATATGAACTTTTTGGTTGTTATCTTGGAAATCATCCTGTTAGTAAATATAAAACCAAGTATCAAACAGTTTCTTTAGAAAATATTCAAAATTATTTTGATAAAATTGTAAGAGTTGTTTTATATGTTGATTCTAAAAGAGAAATTAAAACTAAAAATAATGAAAAAATGTGTTTTATTTCAGGAAGCGATGAAAAAATGCAAATTGATGTTGTTTTATTTCCAAAGATATATGAGGTAAATACAGATATTTTTAAAGGAAATGTTATTTTATTAGAAGGAAAAGTAGAAAAAAGATTAAATAAGTATCAATTGATTGCTTATAGGATAAAGAAAATAAATTGAAAAAAGTCTTTTCTTAAAAAAAAAGATATGATATAATTATTTAAGATAAGGGGATATCAAAAGTGAAGAGTTATCATTTAGTGAATTTATCCTTTCTTTATGAAAAGAGGTTGGTGTGATATATGGATCAAGATACATCAAAAAATGAAAAAATAAACGATGAAGTTGCTGAAACATTAGAATCTAGTAATGGCCCTTCTAATAATTATATTTTAAATCAGTCATCAGAAAATTTAGAAGAAGTCACTACAGCAAATAATCAGGCAACTGACGAAGTACAGACTGTGGTGGAAGAACCACGTATGGAGGAAACAAAGCAAAAACCAAGAAATGTTAGAAAAAAAATTCCAAGATCGATTCAAAATAAAATTGATAAAGGAATATTAACACCTATGGTTATTGATTATAATGGACCTCATGGTGTAAAAAGCGATACGAAGTTAATTTATCAATTTAGTGCGATTGCACCTAATGGTACCTGGATTCAATCTTACATAGAAGCTTATTCAGTAGCTGAGGTTCATTCTTATTTACTTAGTGAAGGATATCAGGTATATGATATTAAAACGTCAAAGTGGATTAATAAAGTTCATTCAAAAGATGTTGCTACTAATGTTAAAATGAAAACAAAAGATTTGGTTTTTCTTTTAACTCAATTATCAACATATATTAAGGCTGGAATTCCTCTTGCGGATGCAATGAGAGTACTTGTTGAACAATATAAAAAACCAGCATATAAACAAATTCTTCAAAATATTGTTCATAATTTAGTTAATGGAGATGCTTTTAGTGTAGCTTTAGAGAAGTCAGGAAAGGCTTTTCCAAAACTACTTATTAACATGGTTAGAGTATCTGAAATGACAGGTGATTTACCTGGAACACTTGATGAAATGGCTGATTATTATGATGAAATTGAAAAGACAAGAAAACAAATGATTACTGCTATGATGTATCCAACAATGGTATTTGTCTTTGCAGTTGCGGTTATCATATTTGTTCTAGTTTGGGTAATTCCACAATTTGTTGAAATTTACGAAAGTATGGATCCTTCTAAAATCCCAGCATTTACGAAATTAGTTATTGCAATTAGTGATTTTCTAAAAAAGGATGGAATTTGGCTTGCTCTTGGTATAACAATTTTTGTTGTTTTATATGTATATTTATATAAGAATGTTAGATCAATAAGAGAAACAACGCAGTGGTTGGTAATGCATATACCAGTGTTCTCTAATGTTGTTATTTATAATGAAGTTACTATGTTTACAAAAACTTTTGCATCCTTACTTAAGTATAATGTATTTATTACAGATAGTATGGAAATTTTAATGAGAGTTACTAATAATGAAATTTATAAACAATTAATTTATGATACTATTCAAAACTTATCTCATGGTGAAAAAATTTCATATGCTTTTAAAGATCATTGGGCTTTTCCACTTCCAGCATATACAATGCTCATTACTGGAGAAAAAACAGGACAACTTCCTGAAATGATGGAAAAGGTTGCTGAATACTATCAAGAACAACATACTCAATCTGTTACGAGAATTAAAACATTTATTGAACCAGTTTTAATTATTTTCTTAACAGTTAACGTAGGTATTATCATTTTATCTATTGTTCTTCCAATGTTCGGTATGTATGAAATGGTTATGTAGGGGGTATTTTTATGGAACTATATTATAATATCGTATTCTTTATATTTGGAACGATTTTTGGTTCCTTTTTTAATGTTGTAGGAGATAGACTTCCAGAAGGAAAATCAATTGTTTATCCTCCTTCTCATTGTACATTTTGTGGCCATTACTTAAAACCATATGAATTGATTCCTTTATTTTCTTATTTGTTTTTAGGGGGAAAGTGCAAAGAATGCAAACACAAATTATCAATGCAATATTTCTTCTATGAACTATTTACTGGAATCTTATTTATGTTATGTTTTATGGTGTTTGGATGGAGTTTAAGATTATTACTAGCACTTACATTTGTATCTTTACTTATGATTGTGATTATTAGTGATATTAATTATTATATTATTCCAGATGAAATAATTATAATAGGACTTATTTTATTTCCAATTGAAATTGTTTTCATTTATGGTATAAAGCAGATGTTATTTTCTCTTTTATATGGTGTGATGTCTTTTTTAACAATGTATCTCATAAAAAAAATGGGAGACTTCATTTTTAAAAAGGAATCCATGGGTGGAGGAGATATTAAGTTAATGGCTTTATTTGGTATAGTTTTAGGATATCCTCTTTCGGTCGTTGTAATTTTTTTTGCTGCCATTTTAGGCCTTCCTATTTCTTTAATTATTTTATTAAATAAGAAAACACATGAGATTCCTTTTGGTCCTTTTTTAAGTATAGCAGCTATTGTTTTATTTTTATTACAAATTAATTTTAATGAAATTGTTCATTTTATAACACTTTAATATAGAGTGTTTTTTTCTTTTATTTTGTTAGCGCTTTCACTAATAATAAAAGCATTCTCATCATATTGCTTGATAATAGATAATGCTTTTTGTGTTTTTTTCCTAGAAAGCAGTATAAATAAAATATTTTGAATTTGATTTTTATCACCAGCTCTTGTGTAAGTTGCTTTAAAATCATTTTGCTTTAAAGCAAGTAAAATTTGTTCTCTTTTCTTATCATCTGTAATACATAGAAGCATATTTGTACCAAAAGCAAATTTTTCTTCTAAAAAGCTTCCAAGATAAGATCCTAAAAAGCATCCAAAGCAAAAAACAAAGATTTTATAAATATCAAAGCCTTTCATAACAATAAGGCCAGTGGTTATAATCCAGATTAAAGATATGATGGCATTTAAAATCGCACCTATTATTTTTTTTCCATTGGAAACAATAATTAAGCGAAAAGTACCCAATGCATTTTCTATTACTTTAGAAAGAAAAATAAAGATGTAAATCATATAATCACCTTTTTTATTATGAAAGAAAAGCTAAAATTTAATCATAGATAAATTTAAACATTCTAATTATTATAGTTGATGTTAAAAAGAATAATTATCTTTTCAAAAAAAAGTCTTTTAAAGACTTTACATTACATGATAATTAGAATCATTATACTTATATCCTTTTGAAACTTCATTTTCTAAGTTTGAAATTCTTTTTTCTAACATATTAATTTGACCTTGTAAATTTTGCATTACGTCATTTCCTTGATTCATATCATAATTTGGCATCATTCCATTAAAATTTGGATTCATATTGGGGTTCATAGGATAGACTGGATAAGGCATATAATTTCTATCTTTTTTCATAAGATCACTCCTCACTAAAAGTATATGCTTTTTTTATTTTTTTGTTCATGTTATAATGTTTTCGAGGTGGAATATGAGATTAAAACATGTTAAAGGTGCACATGAAAAAATAGAAAAAAGCCCTTATGTTCTTTTAGATTACTTAGATTATAAGGGGAATTATCATAAAATTTTTAAAAATGATTATCCTATTCATTTAGAAATTGGTATGGGAAAAGGCAATTTTATTATTCAAAAGGCTAAAAAATATCCTAATATTAATTTTATTGGTATTGAAAAATATGATAGTGTACTTGTTAGAGCAATAGAGAAAGTTGAACATGAAGAATTACCAAATCTTAAATTTATTCGCATGGATGCAAGAAGTATTGAAGATGTCTTTTATAAAGAAATCGATACCATTTATTTAAATTTTTCAGATCCATGGCCAAAAGATAAACATGAGAAAAGGAGACTTACAAGTAGTTTTTATTTAGAAAAATATGATGGGATTTTTAAAGAATTGCCCAAAATAATTCAAAAAACAGATAATCGAAAACTATTCGAATATTCTCTAAAATCATTTATAAATTATGGATATAAAATTGAAGATATTTCTTTATCTGTACATGAAGAAAATTTCCAAGAAAATATCACGACAGAATATGAAAAAAAATGGTCTGAAAAAGGCTTTCCTATTTACTTTGTTTCTGTAATAAAAAAATAATTTACATAACTTTACAGTCAAACGACAAAAAAACTTTTTTTCTGAAAAAAAGTTTGATATAATCATAGTAAGAGTGGTGAGTATGAAAAAAATTGCAATAGTTTTACTTGGAACAATTTTGCTTACAGGTTGTACGATAGTTCGAATTAGTTCAAATATTGATATTATGACAGATGTTATTTTATCAAAAAATAATAATCTATTTAATCATGTAGGAAAAGGATATAAGTATTATGTTCCGAGAGGGGTGACTTATATTGATACAGATGAATACAACGAAAAACTATACTCATCTGGAAATTATTATTATTTATATGTAGATGTCATTAGTTATTATCATAAAAAAGATTTCAATTACGATAAAGATGAAAGTGCTTATTTTTCAAAGAAAATTGATAATAATAATAAAAAAGGTTATTTAGAAATAAACAAATTAGATAATGGGAAATACTATATTGAATTTATGTATAATTATGCGAAAATAGAGTGTCAAGTTGAGAAAGATCAAATAGAGGATGCTATCTTAAATTCTTCCTATATCTTATCAACTATTAAATTTAATAGAAAAGTAATTAAAATTATGTTACAAGAAGATTACTTTACGAATAAGGAAGAGACATATGATATTTTTGAATCAAAGAAAGTTAATACCAACTTTTTAGAAGTTGGTAATGAAAACAGTTAAGGTGGGAACGTTATGGGATTAATTGATAAGTTTAAAAATATGTTTACAGAAGAAATTGAAGTGGAAGAACCGATAAAAAAAGAAGTAACGCAGGTAGAAATCACAGCACCTTCTAAAAAAACAGAAGTGAAAGAAAACGATTCTAAGATTGTAGATGATGCAGAAGAAAAAAAGCAAGTTGTTTTGGACGAGAAAAGTAAAAAAGAAGATGAATTTTCTTTTCCAGTTTTTTTTGATGATGATGACTTTAAAGAAATAGAAAAAGAAAAAAAAGAAGAACCTCCATTTAGAGAAAAAAAATATGGTGAATCGTCTTATAGAGAAAAAAAATATGGTGAATCGTCTTATAGAGAAAGTTATCGTAGTGATAAAAAAGAAAAAGATTTGTATCAAGGCAACACAAGTTCAAAAACCACATATATTGGAAGAAAAGAGCAGACTAAATCATTTAAACCAACACCGATTATTTCACCAATTTATGGGGTTCTTGATAAAAACTATCATAAAGAAGACATTACAACAAGAAATGATATTATCATTGGAAAAACTGTGAAAACGAATGAAATGACCGTAGATGATATACGTAAAAAAGCCTATGGTACTTTAGAAGATGATTTAGAAAACAATTTGGTTTCTCATGAAAAATTAGAAAAAAATCAAGAAAATGATTTATTTGAACAATTTGAAGTCAAAGAAGATATTCCTTCAAGAGAAGAAAAAAACAAAGATATCGATAATCTTGTAGAGGAAGAATTAAATGAACCACATGAAGATTTTAGAAAAGAAGAAGATTTATTTAATTTAATTAATGCTATGTACCAAGATGAGGAGGAAGAAAAATGATTTCATTTGAAGAAGTAATTACGGTTGTTATTGATATTTTATATGTTATTTTACTAATTACGACAATAATATTTTTAATAAATGGTATAAAAACGATTAAGAAAGCAAATGAAACTGTAGATAATGTAAATCATAAATTAGCATCGTTAGATGGCTTCTTCAATGTTATTGATTCAAGTACAGATTTAATTGTTGGTATTAATGATAAATTATTGTCATTTATTGGAAATACTGTGAATAAAATATTTAAGAAAAAGGAGAAGGATGAAAATGAGTAAAAAAGGATTGGGAAAATTTGTTTTAGGAACCGCATTAGGTGTGGGACTAGGTGTTTTATTTGCACCAGAAAGTGGAGAAAAGACAAGAAAAAATCTAATGAAGAAAATGAATGAACTACTTGATAAATTAAAAGAAGTAGACGCTAATGAAGTAAAAGATGAAATTGAAAAGAAAGTAGTAGAAATTAAAGATGAATTAGCAGATTTAGATAAAGAAAAGGTTCTTGCACTTGCTAAAGAAAAAGCAAAAGTTGTTGGAAAAAAAGCAGAAGAACTTGTTGAGTTAGCAAAAGAAAAAGGTACTCCAGTTTTAGAAAGTGCTGCTGATTCTGTAAGAGGGGAAGCAATTAAAGTAACTAAGGCAGTATTGGACAAATTAGAAAAAGAAGAAAAATAAATATGAGAATGTAGATATAAAATATCTGCATTTTTTATATAATAGGAAATTTATACTTAAAATGGCAAAACTATATATAACAACAAGGATATGATACATATGAAAATATTAAAAGGATATCAGAAAGCATTATTAAGAAGTTAAAGAAAAAGTAAAAATAGATATAAAATAAACTAATCATTCAAAGAATATATCAAAAAATAAAAAGTATTTTATTCATGAAACAACCAATAAACTAGTAAAGGATTAAAAAAATATATGGAAATAAAAACTAAGGCGTAACAAGTAGCCAAATAAAAGAGTCATCATGTAAGGGAGGGCTTTCCAAAATTGGTCTATGGATAGGTAATGCCAAGAAGCAAAAAATGTTTCATCGTGAGGTAAAACTGATGATAAATTTATTTGCCACTTTTGCTTTGAATTTTAATTGTAGTAATGCCATAATTTTTCAATTAAAGAATATCAAAATTTGACAAATCGCATAGTTTTATATTATAATGGTTATGCTTTCAAGGAGTTGTTTTATGAAAAAATTAACTAAAACAAAAAAGGGGCAAGTTTTGTGGAGTTTACTTGTAACGTCCATGACATGGACATTAGTATTCTCAGTTTATTTATATGATCAAAATAGAAGAAAAGAAATATATGAAAGTATTAACTTATTATTTAAAGATAATACTATTTTAGAATATGGAACAGAAACTTATAATCCAATAAACTTTATAAAAAAAGCATCTGGAAATGTATCTGTTATATCTACTAAAGTTGATTTAAATCAAGTTGGAAAAGGTAAAATTACTTATGAAGTTGAAAAGGAAAATATTACTAAAACATTTACGGTAGATGTTGAAGTTCAAGATACAAAATTACCAGAAATTAAAATCAAAAAAGAAGAGATTAGTTTATATGTTGGAGATTCCTATGATTTAAAAGAAAACATAGAATCTGTTGTAGATCCAGTAGATGGAGAAATTCCATATATAGAAAAAAATCAAATAAATGAAAATACAGTAAATGCATATAGTATTTTAGGAGATGTTGATTTTAATAAAGCTGGAGAATATACTTTGACAGTAAAAGCTATTGATAAAAATGGTGGTTCTATAGAAAAATCATTTAAAATGAAAGTCAATGAAAGACCAGTGCCAAAGAGTATACTTGCTAATGTAACTTATTCTAATAATGGACCAAGTGCTGATGTAAATAAGGTTAAAGAATTAGCATATTCTTATTTAGGATATCCATATGTTAGTGGAGGTTCGTCTCCTTCAGGTTTTGATTGTAGTGGTTTTGTTGCTTATATTTATAGTCAGGTAGGATTAACACTTCCTAGAAGTTCTTCAGGGCAAGCTTTCTATGGACAAAACATATTAAAACAAAATATTTCAGTAGGAGATGTATTAATTTGGAGTTCTGATGGAGTGCATGCTACTCATACAGGGATTTATGTAGGAGATGGCGTTATGATTCATGCGGCTAATGCTAGAAAAGGAGTTATTGAAAGTAATATTAACTCTTGGCCACAAACTTTATTAGGAATAAAAAGACCTTAATTTGACAAAAACAAACTTTTATGATAGAATAAGCGCACATTTAAGGATGATTAGGGGGTTAAATTATGAAAGGAACGTATGTTTTTGAGTATCTAAATGAAAATGAGTTTAAGAAACTGGAAAGATCACTTAAAAAATATAATATGTTGGCATATAAAAAATTATATTTTGAGTTTTATCCAAAATTAAAAGAAGGCGTTTTCTTAGGAGAAGTTTCTTCTCAAGATAAAGAAAAAGGCATAACTAATTACGAACTCAAATTACCAACAGATATGATGTTTTCTAAAGTTCATGGTGATATTAAATTACATTACAGTGTTTATGAAGAAGAAAACATTGTTATGCTTGAATCTCTTTCACCAGAAGATATTTTATCAGAAGGTCATCAATCTGAACTTGTAACATATAAAGGTGTTATGGTTTCAAAACAACATTCAGAAAAAGATTTGTTTAAAATTAATTTATTAAATATGATTCAAAAATAGTCTATTGTAGACTATTTTTTTGCTAATAAATGAGTTTAGATTATTATTTTTATTTTCAAAAAATTCGAATAATTTTAAGTACTATTTTTTTAAATTTTTGTTTTTTTAGATAAAAGTATTTCTTTACTATTTGTATTTTCATTTTTTTAGTAGTACTTATTATGCTCAAAAAAGGTATTTCAAATAATTACAAATGTTACTTTTCTTGCCTTGATATGTTTAAGATAATTCCCATAGAACAAAGTGTTATCAGTAAGCTAGAACCTCCATAAGATAAGAAGGGTAGCGTTACACCAGTAACAGGAATAAGACCAACGACTACCATCAAATTAAGAACCGTTTGAAAAGCTAAAGAAAAAGATAATCCGAAGGATAAATATTTACCAAATGTGTCATTACATCTTTTAGAAATCATAAAACATCTATAAATAATGGTTATAAAAAAAGTAGATACTAAAATAATACCTAAAAAACCGAATTCTTCACTAATAATAGAAAAGATAAAATCCGTTTGAGGTTCTGGAAGATAAAAGTGCTTTTGTCTTGAATTACCAAGACCGAATCCAAATAATCCACCTGGTCCAATTGCATAAAGTGACTGAATGATTTGAAAACCACTACCTAAGGGATCTGCCCATGGGTTTAGAAAGGATAATATTCGCTCTAAACGATAAGGAGCAATAATAATTAAAATAATAATGCCAACTACTCCTAAAATGCCTAACTTAAAGAAAAACTTAAAATCAACTCCTGCTACAAACATAATACCAATTACAGACATTACTAAAATAACACCTGTTCCAAAATCTGGTTGTAACATGATTAAAAAAAATAAAAATAAAGTGAGAAGTAATAAGGGAAAAACTCCTTTAAAAAAGAATTTAATATCTTTTTCATTTTCACTTAAATATTTTGAAGAAAAAATAATGATAGCTATTTTCGCAAATTCACTAGGTTGTACGCCAAAAGAACCTATTCCAAACCAACTACGGCTTCCATTTCGAACAGTTCCAATACCTGGAATTAATACTAAAATAAGTAGTATTAAAGCAAGAAATAAGATTTGTTTACTTTTACTATAATAAATTTTATAATCTATTTTACTTATAATCATCATCAAAAAAAATCCTATGATAAAAAATAAACTTTGATTTTTTAGAAATTTAAATGAATCATGAAATTTATATTCAGCCCAAACATAAGATGAAGAATAAATCATAACGATACCAAAAATAGAAATGCATATGATTGTAATTAATAATAAATAATCTATCTTTTTCATAGGATCACCTTATAAAAGTATATGTATTTAAAAGAGATTTTATAAATAAACTCCATAAATAATTGAAATAAAAGCTCCAATAAGTCCAATAGTCCAAAAGATTTTAACAATGGTTCTTTCATCGAATCCTTTTTTCTCAAAACTATGATGAAGTGGTGTCATAGGAAAAAGTCTTTTTCTTGTTTTTTTAAAATAAATTCTTTGAAGAATAACGGATACTGTCTCTATTACAAAGACAATTCCTAAAATAACTAATAAAAGTTCATGTCTTGTAATAATCGATAAAGCTCCAAGTAACCCGCCTAAAGAAAGGGAACCAGTATCTCCCATAAATACTTTAGCAGGAGATGCATTAAAAAATAAAAATCCAAGCAAAGAACCAGATATAATAAAACAAAATAGAGAAATGGTTTCATAACCTAGCAAGAAATCTGCACCTAAACTGATAATTCCCATAGCAAAAAATGCAATAACAGATAGACCAGCTGCTAATCCATCTAATCCATCGGTTAAGTTTACAGCATTACTAGTTGCTACCAAAATAAAGAGAATAAAAAATCCATAGAAAAAGCCAATATTCCATTTAATATGAAGAGAGTGCACCCAGAGAAGAGGTTCATTTCCGCTTTTCATAAATAGATAAAAAAAGATAATTGAAATAATAACTTGTAGTAATAATTTCATGTTTTCAGACAATCCTTGATTATTGTGCCTTAAAATAATTAATAAATCATCGATAAAACCAATTAAAAAATATCCTAAAAAAGTAATAATTAAAATTAAAGCATTATCTGTTATTTCTATTTTTTTGAATATAAAAAGAAAAATTAATGTCATCATACTTGATAAAACAAAGATAATTCCACCCATAGTGGGTGTTCCTTGTTTTTTCTTGTGCGTAATTCTTAAATAATCATTAATACTTTGAGATGCTTTTAGTTTTTTTAATATTGGAATTATAAAAATACCTAAAATGATGGATAAAATAAAACTGATGAGAAGTGCTAAAGCAGACTTGGTAATAATAAGCATAAGATCACCTATATTAAAATATTATAGAAAAATAAAAAAAAGAACTATTTATTTAGATAAATGAATTCTTATGGTATCTCCTTCTAGTATTCTAGTTCCTTCTTTTGGAGATTGACTAAATATTTTATCTCCGTCACCACTATAGACAACTTTAAAGTCTTTGAGTAAATCTTTTACCTCTTCTTTTGTTTTTCCTACAAGATTTGGAACTTCTAAATATATTTTTTCACCGACGTTATATTTTTTAGGCGAAGCGCCTTTTGGTTTTTCAATATTTAAAATATCAATTGCGGATGTTAATATAGATTTAGCAATAGGTCCTGCGATAGGACCACCATATTGAGTTACTCCTTTAGCGTGATCAATCGCTACATAGACGACAATTTTAGGATCATTTGCAGGTAAAAATCCAATAAAAGAAACAATATAGTTTCCAACCATATATTTACCATCTTTTACTTTTTGAGCGGTTCCTGTTTTTCCTCCTACACGGTAACCATCAATAAAGGCTGTTCTACCAGTACCATTCGTTACAACGCTTTCTAAAGCTTCTCGCACTTTTATACTCGTTTGTTCTTTAATGACATTTCTTACTTTTGTTTTTTTGGTTTCTTTGATAACAGTATTGGTTTGAGGCTCATTTAAACTTTTAACAATATAAGGCTTATATAATGTTCCGCCATTGATAGCGGCTGATACGGCTGTAATTTGCTGTATAGGAGTAACGGATACTCCTTGCCCAAAGGATGTGGTAGCAAGTTCAACGGGTCCTACTTTATTTAATGGAAATAAAATACCACTTGCTTCACCATTTAAATCGATACCTGTTTTGGTTCCAAAACCAAAATTTTTAATGTAACTAAAAAGTTTTTCTTTACCAACTTTTTGTCCCATGACAACAAATCCAGGGTTACAAGAGTTTTCAACGACTTCTCTAAATGTTTCCGCACCATGCCCACCACGCTTCCAACATTTAATCCGAGCATTTTCAACACGTATACTTCCACCATCAAAAAAAGTATCTTTGTCTAAATCAACTACATTTTCTTCTAAAGCTGAAGATAGCGTAATAATTTT
>CACZQZ010000027.1 GCA_902783405.1 uncultured Erysipelotrichaceae bacterium | reverse complement strand
TCTACAATTTCATTTGCAATCATCTTAATTTTTTCTGGTTGATAAACTAAAATATTATGTTTTTCGCCCACTTCTTTGATAGGCGTTTTTAAAAGGCCATCTTTTCCCCTTTTTCGATCTGGTTGAGTTACAATAGCTCTAACTTTATAGTTTTCGATAAGTCCTTCTAAAACGGGTACAGCAAATTCTGGAGTTCCCATAAATATAATTTTAGGTTCTTTTTCAACATTTATATCATCTAAATTCATCATATCACCTCTACATTAGTTTATCATATCTTATGATACTTTTAAAGGGCTTACATCAATTTCTAAAGTAAATTTTTTATTATCTTTATATTTATCTTTTAAGAAAATCAAGGATGAATACAAATCTTTTTTATTCTTTATTTTAATCATAATCTGATAATGATAACGATCATTTAGTTTATATAGATTGGATGGTGTTGGACCTAATATTTTGCCTTGTTTTTTTCTTTCTAAGTATTTTTTAATTTTTTGACTTTCTTCTTTAAGGATATTTTCATCTTTAGAAATCATTTTAAGTAAAATAAGTTCTGTATATGGAGGATATTGTAACATTTTCCTTATTTTTATCTCTTCTTGATAAAAGCCTTCATAATCATGCATACTAGCGTATTTTACACTATAATGATCTATATTAAATCCTTGAAAGATAACTTCTCCATGTAGGGAAAATCTTCCAGCTCTACCCGCTACTTGACTCAATAACTGATATGTTCGCTCACTACTTCTAAAATCAGGTATTTGAAGAGAAGTATCGATATTTAAAACGCCTACTAATGTAACAAGAGGAAAATTAAGTCCCTTTGCAATCATTTGTGTTCCAATTAAAATATCATATTCATGATTTTTAAAAGATTGAATCATTTTTTCATATGCATCTTTTAAAGTGGTTGTATCAGCGTCCATGCGAAGAACTCTAGCTTTAAATTTTTTTTCTACTTCTTCCTCTAATTTTTGTGTTCCAAGACCAAATTCATTGATATTTCGAAAATGGCACTCAGGACAAACATTTATCTTAAAAGTACCATATCCACAATAGTGACACCTCATCGTATTACTAGCTTTATGATATGTTAAAGGAATATCACAGTGAGGACACTTTTGTGTGAATCCACAGTTTTTACAAGTAACTACTGTTGTGTATCCTCTTCGATTTAAAAGTAAAATAACTTGTTCATTTTTATTTAGTTTCTCTTCTATTTTTTGAGTTAATTGTCTTGAAAACAGAGAATATCCTTCTTTTATTTCTTCTTTCATATCCACAAGCGTTACTTTAGGTAAATTTTTGTTTACACGCGTTTTCATTTCAAGTAAATGAAAAATATCTAGTTTAGCTCTTGTATAATTTTCAATAGAAGGCGTTGCACTTCCTAAAACAAGAGGACATTTATGATATTTACTCCTCTTAATTGCTATATCAATAGTATGATATTTTGGATTGTTTTCTTGTTTATAAGTAGAAGAATGTTCTTCATCTATTATGATAATGCCTATATTTTTTAGTGGTGCAAAAACAGCACTTCTAGCTCCAATGACGATAGATACCTCTCCTCTAGCTATACGTCTCCACTCATCATAACGTTCTCCATCAGATAACTTACTATGTAATATAGCAATGTCTTCTCCAAATCTTTTTTGAAACATATGAGTTAATTGTGGTGTTAAACTTATTTCTGGAACTAAAATTAAAGCACATTTCTTTTCTTTTTTTACTTCTTCTATTAAATGCATATATACTTCTGTTTTTCCACTTCCTGTAACACCATAAAGTAAAAAGGGATAAAAAGTATTCAAATGATTTTTTATTTCTTTAAAAACTTTGTTTTGTTCTTCTGTAAGAGGATTAGGTTTTTCCAAGGATAATTTATCCCATTTTTTTCGGTATATTTCTTCTTTTTCTTCTGTAAGAATATTATTCTTACATAAAGTTTGAACAGCAGATGCAGATATTTTAAGTAATTCTTTTTTTTCTATTTTCGTATTTTTTAATGTTTCTATAATTTGTTTTTGTTTTTCATTTTTTATTTTCCTTATAGCATCTTCATAAGATAAATTTAATTTTACATATGTTTTATATTGTTTTTTTATATGAGTTTCGTTTTTAGCTTTTAATGCTTTTGGAAGCATAGATTGGTAACAAAGAATTAAATTGCATAGTGTTTTTTTACTCATATATTTTCCGAGTGATATAAGTTCATCATTTAAAATTACTTCTTCATCTATTAGACTTATGATATCTTTACAATCAAACTCTGGTTTATTTTGATGAATTTGTAACACGAATCCTTCTAATTTTTGTTTTCCAAAGGGAACAAGAACGCGTATACCACATTTTACTTTAGATATGAATTCATCAGGTATTTTATACGTAAATGTTTGATCTATTCCTTTTGCTTTTAATTCTACTAATACGTCAGCATACATTTTATTCCCTCCTTTATCATTAATCATACTATCACAAACTTTTGTTTGTCAATATAGAAAAGAAAAAAACAAATTTTTTTAATTTGTTTTGATATGAATTAGTCCTTCACTTATTTCTTCTAAAGCTCTACCAATTTCTTTTTTTGATTTATAATCTTTTTCTTTCATTTGATAATAACCATTTTTTTCAATTTGTTTTACTCTTTTCGATACTAAATTTACTAGTAAAAATTTAGATTCTACTTTACTTAATAATTGATCGATTGATGGATTAATCACACTATGTCACACCCTTTCCCTATTTTTAGAATAACGCAAGTCTTTTTTTTATTCAATAGTTTTTTCTTTTTTTTACATTTCTTTACATTATTTCATAAATTAACTTGTTTTTTTCTTTTTGTTTATCACTAATGATAAAACAATTGATAAAATCTTCTTCTTTATATTCTTTGTTATAATAAATGGTTAATAATGATTCTCCTTGTTTTATATATTCTCCTACTTTTTTATGGATAACGACTCCTACACCATAATCGATTTCATCTTCTTTTTTATTTCTACCTGCTCCTAAATCTTTAACTAAATAACCTATTTTTAAGGCATCAATATTTGTAATAAATCCTTCTTTAGAACTTCTTATTTCTTGATAATTAGATGATATTTCTATTTTGTTGATATCTCCTCCTTGATAGGTTATCCATTCTTCAAATTTTTGATAAGCTTTTCCATTTTTTAAAACTTCTTTTACTTTTTCTTCTGCTTCTTCTACTGGTATAGATAATCCAAAAGATACCATTTGACTTGCTAATTTAAAACATAAGTATTCTAAATCTTTTGGGCCATTTCCTTTTAAAGTATCGATGGCTTCTTTAACTTCTAATCCGTTACCTACTGCGTATCCTAGTGGCTCTTCCATATTGGTTAAAAATATGCTCATTTTCTTACCAAATGCTTCTCCTATTTCTTTCATGGTTTTGCCTAATTTTCTAGCACTTTCTACATTTTTCATTAAAGCACCTTTTCCAACCTTTACATCAAGTACTATAGCGTCTGCTCCACTTGCTAATTTTTTACTCATAATAGAAGACGCGATTAAAGCGGTGCTTTCAACTGTTCCACTTACATCTCTTAGGGCATATATTTTTTTATCAGCAGGAACTAAATTACCAGATTGACTTACTAAAGCAATACCAATTTCTTCGACTTGTTTTAAAAAGTCTTCTCTTGATTTTTCTACTTCAAAACCATCTATGGATTCTAATTTATCGATAGTACCACCTGTAAAACCTAGTCCTCGTCCACTCATTTTAGCCACATTAACGCCAAGAGATGCTACAATAGGAAGAAGAACAAGTGTTGTTTTATCTCCTATCCCACCACTTGAATGTTTATCTACTTTTGTTCCTTTTATCTCACTTAAATCTATTTTATCTCCACTATCAAGCATTGCTTTTGTTAAATTAAAAATTTCGTCTTTTTCCATTCCATTAATACATATAGCCATAAGCAAACTGCTCATTTGGTAATCTTTAATATTACCATTTAAAAAGTTTTCTATAACATATTCTATCTCTTCATTGGTTAATATTTCTTTATTTTTTTTCTTTTCTATAATTTCTATTATATTCATACAATCCCTCTATTCTAATTTTATCATATCATTTTTTTTATTTATTGAAAAGTGATTATACATTTTTTGACATATAAAATCTACAGAAAAAATCTCTGTAGATTTATTATTTTTTGA
>CACZQZ010000026.1 GCA_902783405.1 uncultured Erysipelotrichaceae bacterium | reverse complement strand
TTATATTTAATGTTTATGATTTGGGGAAGTGCCAATTCATTATTTGAAAAATTAGAACCTTTAAATCTTGAGTATGTACTATTATCACTTTTTATATTTAGCATTTCAATTATGACTTTTATAGAAGGTATATATAAAGCAGGGCCTTTAATATTTAATTGTAAAGATGATGATTTACTTTTATCTTTACCAATCAAAAAAAGTACCATTTTATTTGTTAGAATACTTAAATTTTATGTATTTGAGCTATTATTTAATTCTATGTTTTTACTACCAATTATGATTGCTTATATAAGATGGGATCAAAGCATTAGTTGGACATATTTTTTAACATGTCTTATAATGTTATTTATGTTACCAATTATACCTATCGTATTATCTTGTATTGTAGGTGTAATCACGTCTAGTTTATCAAGTAGATTTAAATATAAAAATATGATGCAAATTATTGTGTCAATGACTTTTTTAGTTGGTGTATTTTATCTTTCATTTCATATGGATGGAGTATTTAACTATATTGTGAATCACGCTACTAGTATGAATGACTTTATAACTAAAATATACTATCCAGCAGGAGTATTTGCGAAATTAGTTGTAGATTTTAATATATTAGATTTAATAATATTTATATTTATTAATATAATCATATTTACTTTATCCATATTTGTATTAAGCAAATTATATTTTAAGATTAATTCAAGACTAAAAAGCGTCACAACTTCTAATCATAAAAAAAAGAGTATTAATGATTTCGTAATAAAAAAGAATTCACAAACAAAATCATTAATAAAAAAGGAATTGAATACATTTTTTAAAATACCAGTTTTTATCATTAATGCCGGTTTTGCTTTAGTATTATTTATACTTGCTACGATAATTATATCGGTTAGGTTTGATAGCATTATTCCATTATTAACTAGTGAAGAAAGTGGTTTAGGTTTGACGAAAGAATTAATTACTAATAACTTATCAGTCTTTATATTTGCTTTAATATCCTTAACATCATTTATGACATCTATTACAAATTCAGTTATTAGTTTAGAAGGGAAAAATATAAGTATATTAAAATCTCTTCCTATCAAAGTAAAAACAATATTAATGAGTAAAGTATTAGCAGCTTTAAGTATAACTACACCAGTATTGCTAATAGGAGATATCATACTATTTATTCGATTTAAAATTAGTATTATAGAATCCTTATTATTAATCATATTATCTATATTAATACCTTTAGTATCTCATTTCGTTGGCATCATAGTTAATCTTAAATATCCTAAATTTGATTGGGAAAGTAATGCAGAAGTTGTAAAACAAAGTACCAGTTCATTTATAGCGGTTATGATAGGAATGTTATTATTTATGATATCTATCATAATCATTATGAATATCGTTGGACATATTAGTGCACTTTTAATTCTTTCTTTAGCAACTTTGATATATTTGATAATAGATATTATTTTATATTTATATTTAATAAATAAAGGAGTTAAGAACTTTAATCATTTAATGATTTAATTGGTTTGGAGGAATATTATGGAAAGATTAAAATTAAATCATTGGTTTGTTGGTGATAATAAATTATCAATATCATTTTTGCGTTATCATGTAAGTATTAGGATTTTAAAAAATGATAAAACTATTTTTTATCAATTAGAAGTAATGAACAGTAATAGAGAAGTATTATTATTTAACTTTTATTCATTAGAAGATGCGATTATATTTACAGAACAAACTATTCAAAAAAGTAAAACGTTGAAAGAAATTGTCAGATTATATCAAGAACAATTTAAAGAGGAAAAGTTTAAATCTTTTCAAAAAGTAAAAAATTTAAAAGATTAGATTTTCTAATCTTTTTAGTTTATCCAAATATTAAATATATTCAAAGGAAAATTTGTATGGTATAATCAAATTAATAGATAAACGGTATTTTTCATTTTTGGGGGAAGTTTTATATGAAATATTTTGACGAAGGAGATATTCTTCTTTCTGATTTTGATGGAGTCTTTTTGGATTCTCAAAAAAGATTTGAAGAAGTTATGAAAGAAGAGACTAGTTTAGAAAAGTGGATGGATTTTTTAAGTGGAATTCATTGGAAATCATTTATAAGAGATTGTGAGTTTATTCCAGGCGCATTAGAAACTTTTACAGAACTTCAAAAACTACAAATTTTAAAAGGATTTATTACATGTATTCATTCCTTTGAAGAAGGAAAAGAAAAAATTCTTTTTTTAAGAGAATTAGGTTTTAAAGTACCTATTTATTATACACTTCCAGAGCAACAAAAGAGTCAAATTTATGTTCCAAATGCTAAAGTTATTTTATTAGATGATAAAATCAGTAATTGTACAGAATGGGAATTAAAGAACGGAAGATCAATCCTTTATAATCCAAGTTTTAAATCTACTTCAAAAAAGTATGTAAAATATTTGACAGATTTGTTAAAATAACCTATGAAAAAAATTAGAAAAATGATACAATGATAAAGAAGATAGGTTAACAATAATGTCATTTTAAACAACATACGGTTATAGTTTAAAAAAGGGCATTTTGCCGTTTTTTTTAGGGGAGGAAAAAATGGGAAGAAGTCAAGAATTAAAAAAATTTAGAGAAACAAGTTTAATTTCTTATTTAGAAAAAAATG
Organism: uncultured Erysipelotrichaceae bacterium; assembly: GCA_902783405.1. Classification (GTDB taxonomy): domain Bacteria; phylum Bacillota_I; class Bacilli_A; order RF39; family UBA660; genus RUG12867. Next base: position 658 of record CACZQZ010000026.1, on the reverse strand, counting down.
GAGTTACATTTAATTCAGAAATAGCAAAAGGTGAAAAGGTTAAATTATGTTCAATAGATGATTTTGTAGATGTAATTGATGAATTTGAAGGCAAGTATTCAGAACAAAATGCACCTATGATGATAAGTCATGTTGGCGGCTTTTATGTTACTGCTTCACTAGCAGGTGTATCTACAAATGTTTGCACTACAAAACCATATATTTTGTTTTTTGATAGAAAACATGCAAATGTAGAAAACGCTCTATTTAATACATTGTTAATGAAATCATGTGAAACAAAAGAAGAATACATTACAACATTATTTAATTTATCACCTGTTGATGTTGTAAAAGCATTAAAACCATCCTTATATGGCACATATATAGAACAAGAATTAGAAAATGATAAAGAATATAGCGAATTAAGTAAGCAAGAAAAAAGAGAACAGTTAAAAGAAAAGTATCATAAAAATCAAAAAGAAATTGATGAAGCTATCAGAGAAAAGTATATCACTGATGATTTTATCCAAAATCTATTAGATTTGGAATTTAATCTAGCCAAAATTGAAAAATATGCAAAAAATAAACCATATCATGAACATTTACATTATAATCTATTAAAAGAAAAAGCAAAAAACAAATTAAATGCTAAAGAATATGGAACTTTTTGTCACTTAGC
>CACZQZ010000025.1 GCA_902783405.1 uncultured Erysipelotrichaceae bacterium | reverse complement strand
TCCTGGACATGCAGATGATTTCAGCATAGCAAAAACATTTGTCGTTTTAGCACATATCAAAAAATATACTAATTTAAATAGTTATACTATTCAAATTACAGATAATCAAGGTACTCCTATGCCCGCTAGTGACTTTACTTTCGAAAGTGATAGTCCAGGAATTGCATCCGTATCAGCAGATGGTACAATTAAAGCAAAATTTGGAGGAACTACTAGTATTAAAGTCACATATAACAAAGATAAAAAACAAAGTTTAAAAGTCAAAGTTACAGTAATTCATTCTTTATATACAAAAGTAAAAACAACAAAAGGAATAACTGCTACTAATCTAAAAACGGGGCAAAAAGTAAATCTTAAAAAAGGAACTAAAGGGGTTTATAATGGCCTTGCAGAAAGTGGAAAATTACACAGAAATTATATTGGAGGAGACATCTTAAATGTAGATGGAAACTATTACGAGGTGGACGTATCCAATGTGAAACATTATGGTTACCAAATAGATAATAAAAAAGTCGACCAAGCAACTGCTGAAGAATTTGTAAATTCGCATGGTTTCAAAAGCAAAACCAACTATTTGTTTTGGAGTAATCAAGGAGCACAATATGAATATGTTTTTACAGGTTCAAAAGGAAATTGGAAACTTGATAGGGTATATCCAATAAGCTCTGGAGATGCACTTGGATATAGTATTGGCTTTAATTCTAAAGGAAACAGTGGTACAGGAATATATCCTAAAATGTATGTTATGGGTACCTATATTGCAAAATCATATGCTGGGGGCTCATATCCTGATGGATACATTCCTAAAAATAACGGTTCTAGTGGATATCATGCTTATGGTGGAACGCGAAAACCTAAAACTCATGGATGTACAGCTCTTAAAAAGAAAGATTTGAAATGGTTCACTAGTAATATCAAAAAAATTGGTGGTAGCCAAATTGTTACTATATAGAAAGGATTATTTATGGGAAATTTATGGAAAATAATAATTAGAAATACAATTATCATAATTACTATAATATCCGTAATAACTGCTACTATCTTATGGATATATAATAATAAAAATTCATTATATAAAATAGTCGTAGAAAATAGAAATTATTGGGACATTACCTTATTGCAAAATACAATAGATAATGAAAATTTTATGGGTGTTCTATATGAAAAAGACTATAATTTAAATGATTTACCTGACAACATCTTTACATCTTTACTTATCAATGCCTATATTTCTCAAGATGATGATTTCTATACCGAAACAGATTCTACTACTTTCCCCTTATTTTCTACTACAATTTCAAAAGAAAAATTAGAAAAAGTTATGTATGAAAAATTTGGTCCAAATCAAGGATTTCATATCAAAGAAGGAGAATATGGCTGCGGAAAAAAAATAGAAAAAAATGAAAATAACTATATCATTAGTTCCAATGATCCAGAATATTGTGGACTTTTCAGTAACACTGAGAAAAGATATATTTCATTTATTTCAGATTATTATAAAGAAAAAAATGATATTATCGTAAAACTTAAAGTTGGTTTCATTGAAACTAAATCTGAATTTATAGAAAATTTTGAAGAAGAAGAAATCATATCTTATAATTTATATGAAGATAAAACAGAAAAAAAACTAATAGAAAAAAATTATGATACGGACTGTATATATGGTGAATCCACAAATGAATCATGTTACAGTAAATTACCAACATATCAGGTTATCCTAAAACAAGACAACGGGAAATATTATTTTGATAGTATATCTAAATTAAGTTAAAAATGAAAGGATTGATATAATTTATGAAAAAATTATTAATTATACCCTTATTAATCCTTTTAACAGGATGTACGGCAAACATTAACATAACACTAAATGATTCTACAGTAGAACATATCATGGAACTTACAGAAGAGGCTAAAACTGTTGAAAACTTAGATATCGACATGAACCATATCGAAGATAACGAAACTTTAAAAAAATTCGCTCATGATTTAGCACTATTTGAAAATAACTCTGGTATTGAAAGAGTATTTATTGATGAAAGTGATGTGTATGGTTACAGATACACGCAAACATTACCCTATCAAAAATTAGAATCTAATTCACTTATCATGGATTGTTATGACGACGTTGAAGTAGATAAAGGAGATACCCTAACAATAAATACAAGTAAAGAATTTAAATGTTTTGATGAATATGAAACTTTAGATGAAGTAAATCTAACAATTTCTTCAAATTATGAATTAATTGATACAAATGCAGATATTATAGGTGGAAATGAATATACATGGAATATTAATAAAAATGATACCAATAAACCTATTTATTTATCTTTAAAAGTCAAAAATACAAATAAAAATTATATTATTATTTCCACCATATTTATAATTTTAACAATTATTGGAGCTTTTATATATTTACAAAAAAAGAATAAACGTAAATATCAGTAGGAGGTGATTTCATGTTATCATCATTAGCACTTATTGACTGCAATTATTATGGAAATGTTGAAGTCATTTATACTATCAAAAATGTATTATCATTTATTAGAATTTTTATCCCAATTATTTTAATTGTTATGTGCATGATTGACGTTTTAAAGACGGTATTAAGTGATCTATCTAAAGAAAATAAATTAGTACAAAAATTAACAAAAAAATTATTAGCGGCCTCAATTATATTTTTACTTCCAAGTATTATTGATGTAATTATGCAAATATCGAATGGAATTAATTTAACGACAGATACATGCTGGACAGAAGCTACAAAAGAAAACATTGAAATATTAAAAGCTAAGGCTATAGAAGAAGCTAAAGCAAAATCTGAAAATGACAAAAATAATATAAATGAACAAAACAAATCACAAAAATCAAATTCCGATATAAAATATACAGACAAAGAAAAGAAAAATAAAGATAATGACAATAGTACCAATAACACCAAAAAAACAGCAGAAGCTTATATCTTTGTTGGAGACTCTAGAACTGTTGGTATGGATACTGCTGTAGGAAAAAAAGATAAAGTAAAATTTATAGCAAAAATTGGTGAAGGATATAATTGGTTTGAAAACACAGCTATTTCTGCGGTTAATAAAGAATTAAAATCAGTTTCTGGGAGTGCCTATATATTCATAAATTTAGGGGTAAATGATTTGGCTGCTGATAGTTATATTAGCAAATATAAATCTCTAGCAACTTCTGATTGGAAAAAACACAAAATAGTTATTGTAGCTGTTGGTCCTAAAGTTGGAAATGGATGCTACAACAATGTTTCAAATGCACAAATTGAAAATTTTAATAGCAAGATAAAAAATGGAATTAGTAGTATGAGCAATATATCTTACTGTGATGCTTATGATGGATTTGGCAAAAAAAATTATAAAGTTAGTGGATCATGTGAAATCCATTATACGTCTGATACTTATATAAAACTTTATAACTATATTATGGATAATTGTAGAACGTAAACATAATTTTTAAAATTATGTTTTTCTTATAGATTTCATTCTTATGTTTTGATAAAATATATAATAGGTGATACTATGAAAAAAAAGAGTTATGCAAAGATATTTATGTTTATCATTTTACTTCTTTTTTTCACTGCATTAAGTTTTGAATATATAAAAGAAATTGGTACAAAAAAAATAGTAATCAAAGAATACAACCTTACATCTAAAAAAATACCAAAAGAATTAGATAGTTTAAAAATTGTTCAAATTAGTGATATTCATTATGGAACTACCATTCAAAAAAAAGAACTAAAATCAATTGTAAAAAAAATTAATTATATTTACCCTGATATTGTTATTTTATCTGGTGATCTATTAAGTAAAAATACTGATTTTAAAGAAGAAGAAATTACCTCAATTTTAAAGGAAATAAAAGTTTCTTCTAAATATGCTGTCAGTGGGAATGAGGATTTTAAAAACAATTTATGGAAAAATATTTTATTGAATAGTGGTTTTAAAATCATCGATGATACTTATGAATTATTTTATAAAGAAAGTTCTAGTCCAATTATTATATCTGGTGTTAGTACTAATTTAGTAAACAAAAAAGATATTTCTGAAAAAACATCTTCTAGTAAAGACTATATTTCTAAAAATGAAAACTATTATAGTATATTCGTTTTACATGAACCGGACTATATTGATAAATTAGATTTAAATAGTTATGATTTAGTATTATCTGGACATTCTCATAATGGATACATTAATATTCCTATAATAAAAAATATGTTTCTTGAAGAAGGCTCACAAAAATACTATGAAAATTATTATAAAGTGAAAAATACAGACATTTATATTTCAAATGGACTTGGAACATCTTCATTTAATTATAGATTCAATAATAGACCATCATTTAATTTTTATCGCTTATTTTCAAAATAGAAAAGATACCTAATTGGTATCTTTCTTTAATAATCCATTTTTCTTTAAAATATTATAAATACAAGAATAACTTCTAGAATGATAAAAATTACAAAATTGTCTTATACTTGCATTACTTCTTTTATATAGTGCAATAATCTTTTCTTCTTCTTGTTTACTAATCTTATTTACAGGGATTTTATTCTTATTTCCGTGTTCTATATGAGCATTCCCACTTAAAAAATCTTTTTTTAATTTTAAAATATACTTAGGATGATAACCTGTAATTTCGGCAATTTCATCATAACTTAAAAAACTTTGTTTTTTTAATTTTTCATCAATATACCTAAGGGCTAACGCTTTATTTCCCATAATATCATCCCCTCACATAAAGGATATCATAAACTCTTTTTTTTTACAAGAACATTTGTTATTTTTTCATTAATATCGCTTAAAATTTTTCCTAATTTCTCTTTCTTGATCTCTTTTTTTCATTGTTTCTCTTTTATCATAGTTTTTCTTACCTCTAGCAAGTCCTAATAGTATTTTAACTTTATTCTTTTTGAAATATAATTTTAAAGGAACTAATGTCATTCCTTCTAATTCTATTTTATTTTTGATTTTTTTGATTTCTTTTCTATGTAATAAAAGTTTTCTAGTTCTTGTTTCTTCATGATTAAATCTATTACCTTCGTCATATTTACTGATATGTGTATTCAGTAAATAAACTTCTCCATTTCTAATGATAGCATAACTATCTTTTAAGTTTACCTTTCCACTTCGTATGGACTTTACTTCTGTTCCAGTTAAAACAATACCTGTTTCATATTCTTCTATTATTTGATAATCAAATCTTGCTTTTCTATTAATTACTTCCATATCATCATCTTCTTTCAAAAATGTTAAACTACTATGACCATGATATCACGAATTATAAATTTCAGCAATAATAACGTTAAAAAGCACTATTAAAAATAGTACTTCTTTATTCTATTTCAAAATCAATCGTTCTTGCCATTTTATCTGTTTTAATTACTTTAACTTTTACTTTTGTACCTAATTTATATATTTGATCATTCTCGGTATTTCTATAATAAAGATTATCATAATCATATCCAAAGGCAAAATCTTTAGGTGAAACAAACCCTTCAATTTGATTTTTTAATTTAACATACATCCCTCTTTCATCAATAGAAAATATTTTCCCTTCAAATTCATATCCTTGTTTATCTTCTAGATATTCTGCAGATTTCATTTTATCTACTTCATGTTCACATTCTTCTGCTTTTTGTTCACATTTTGATGAAAGAAGCGCTGTATCATGTAATATATTAGATAATTCGTTTAATTTATCATAATCAATTTCATTTTTCATGATTTTTTTTACAACTCTATGATCTACTAAATCTGGATATCTTCTAATTGGAGAAGTAAAGTGACTATAGTTTTTACTAGCTAAAGCATAATGACCTTCATTATAGATAGAATAAACCGCTTTTTTCATGGATCTAAGCAAAATATCAGCAATAATATCATATTCTTCTGTATCTTTTACTTCATTTAAAAACTCTTGGATGGCTTTATTACTAATTTTTCCATTTTTACTTCTAAGTTTATATCCCATTGTTTGAATAATTGTTTTAGATAATCTTAATTTATCGATATCCGGTAAATCATGAATACGATAAATAAATGGAATTCCCATATAAGATACATAAGTTGCGACTACTTCATTATTAGCAATCATAAAGTCTTCAATCAGTTTTTCAGCTTCTCCTCTAACATCTTCTTTAACATCAATGGCTTTGCCAGTTTCATCAACAATTATTTTTATTTCATTTGTTTCAAAAGATAATCCTCCGATTTCTTTTCTTTTATCACGCAAGATATGAGATAATTCTTGCATTGTTTTAAGATCTTTTATAAAAGGTTCATATCCTTCTACTACATTTCCATTTAAAACATCATTTACCTCATGATATTTCATTCTTTTTTTAGAACAAATCACACTTTCAAAGATATCATAATCTTTTAAATTGCCATTAGTATCAAAAATCATCTTTGTAGTTATTGTTAAACGATTAACTCCTTCTTTTAAAGAGCATATTTCATTTGATAATTTTTTAGGAAGCATAGGAATAACTCTATCTGTTAAATAAACAGAACATCCTCTAAGTTTAGCTTCTTTATCTAATTCTGATCCTTCTTTTACATAATGAGATACGTCTGCGATAGAAACGGTTAATTCATAATTTCCATTTTCGAATTTTTTGATTCCAACCGCATCATCAAAGTCTTTAGCGTCTTCTCCATCAATTGTAAAGATGATATCTTCTCTTAAATCTCTTCTATTTGAAATGTTATCGTCTTCTGTAATTTCAAGTGGAATACTTTGTAGTTCATCTAACACTTCATTAGGAAAAGTATCTCTAATTTCCATTTCTTTAACAATAGATAAAATATCCATACCAGGTGAATCTTTATAACCTAATACTTCTATTATTTTGCCCGTTTTTCCATCTGTCTCAACTAATACTTTAGAATCAATATCATACTTACTAATATTTGGAATAGTAATGTGAAAAGCTTGATATTTTGGATTATCAAAAGAAATTGTGATTTCATTATCTTTCTTGATGATGGCTCCAACAAGTTTTTTCATAGAGACTTTTCTTTTTACAACAACACCGCAATCTCTATTTTGTTCATCTTTAAAAATATCAATTAAAACTAAATTACCATCCATAGCACCATTTAAGTTTCGCTTTGAAATATAGATATCTTTATCTCCTATGTTGACAAAACCAAAACCTTTATTTTTTAAGGATAATGTCCCAACTTTTCTATTATTTTTTTCAGTAATTTCATAGTAATTATCTTTTAACTCTATTTTAAGGTCATTTAATAAACTAATTATTATTTCATTAATTTCATTTTCACTTAAAGATAAATTTTTAATTAATTTTTTCTTTGTTACATTCTTATTTTGTTTGATATAATTTAATACTTCTTCCATAAAAACCCCCAATAAAATGTTACTCTAAAATTGCTTTAATTCTTCTTACTCCAGCACTACTTGCTTCTTCTTTTTTGATTTTAAAAGTTCCAAGTTCACTCGTATTTTTTACGTGTGGACCACCACATAGTTCTTTCGATATATCACCAATACTATAAACCGTTACTCTATCTGGATATTTCTCAATAAACATGCATTCAGCTCCTGATTTTATAGCTTCTTCTTTACTCATTTCCGTGCATGTTACATCTAAACCTTGTTTTATCCATTCATTAACCAAAGCTTCTGTTTTTTGCTTTTCTTCATCTGTTAGTTTATGATCACAAGAAAAGTCAAAACGCATTCTTTCTTCTGTGATGTTGCTTCCTTTTTGATGAACATCTTTATTTAC
>CACZQZ010000024.1 GCA_902783405.1 uncultured Erysipelotrichaceae bacterium | reverse complement strand
GAATTACCAAATACCAAAGAAGCTAGAAACTTCATGAGATTTTTCTTATCAGGAGCAAATATTTGTGATACAGATAAGCAAGGAAGAATTAATATCAGTTTACCACTACTTACATACGCTAAAATAGAAAAAGAATGTATTATTATTGGCGTAAATGATCACTTAGAAATTTGGGCTAAAGATGAATGGGAAAACTTTGTAGTGGAAAACGAAGATTCCATTTCTGAAATAGCTGACCATTTATTTACTGCTTAAGGGGGATATTATGCATATAAGCGTTTTAAAAGAAGAAGCCATCAAAAATTTAAACTTAAAAGAAGACGCTATTATTGTAGATGCAACTTTAGGTTATGCAGGTCATAGTATGGAAATATTAAAAAAAATACCAAAGGGATTTTTATACGCTTTTGATCAAGATAAAGAAGCAGTTCTTTATAGTACTAGTAAATTAAAAGAAGTAGATAATAACTTCTTGATTATTAAAAGTAACTTCGTCTTTATGAAAGAAGAACTTAAAAAACGTGGGATTACTAAAGTAGATGGTATCTTATTTGATTTAGGTGTTTCTAGCCCTCAATTAGATGAAGATATGAGAGGATTTAGTTTTCATAAAGATGCACCACTTGATATGCGTATGAACCAAGAAAGCCAGCTTACTGCTTATACAGTTGTTAATACATATTCAAAAGAAGAATTAGCCAAAATTTTTAAAGAATATGGTGAAGAAGCATATGCATACCAAATAGCTTCTAAAATTGTAAAAGTAAGAGAAGAAAAACCAATTAAAACCACACTAGAGCTTGTAGAAGTTATTAAAAGTGCAGTTCCAGAAAAATATAAAAGAGAAAAACATCCGGCTCGAAAGGTATTTCAGGCGATACGAATTGAAGTAAATGACGAATTAAATGTTTTTGAAAAAGCCCTTAAAGATGCATTTGATCTTTTAAATGTTCATGGTAGAATTTGCGTAATTACATTCCATTCTTTAGAAGATAGGATTTGTAAGAATCTCTATAGAGAGGTATCTACACTTCCTAAAGAATTACAAAAAATGCCAATTGTACCAGAAGAATTAAAACCAAAATTTAAAATAATTGAAAATATTACACCAAGTGAAAAAGAAAAAAAGGAAAATAATCGTGCAAGGAGTTCTAGACTTAGAGTAATAGAAAGAATAAAATAGGTGATAGAAATGAGAAAAACCAAAAAAAGAAAATTACGTTTTACTAAAGGAGAAAAAGTTGTTTATTTTATTGGCTTTATTTTGTCTCCAATTTGTATTTTAATTGTCCAAATCTTTTGTGGTGCTAATATTGGTAATTTAAATATAAGTGTAGAAAAATTAAAATATGAAATTCAGAATCAAGAAAAAACAAATGAAAGTATGAAAATGCAAGTAAGTGAATTAACATCTTTTGATAAAATAAAAAATGTCGTTCAAGATATGGGACTTGCTTATAACAATGAAAACATTGTAACAGTTGAAAAATAAGGTGATTACATGAAAAAAAAGAAGGCAAAAGTATGGAATTTCCCAAGGTTCGTATTTTTAATGTTCCTTCTTTTTGTTATGGTTTTATCTGGACAATTAGTTTATCTTGCTTTATCACCTGACGTTTATTCTATTAATATGGATGAATTTGCGGCTAAACGAAATACAGTAACCAAAACACTTACAGCATCTCGTGGAACAATTTATGATAAAGATAAAAATGTACTAGCTTTAAATGTAACTTCCTATACTGTTATTGCTTATTTGTCTCCAAAGAGAACCGGAAAAAATAAGACGCCTCTTCATGTTGTTGATAAAGAAAAAACAGCAGAAGAATTATCACCACTTATTCATATGAATAAAGAAGATATTTTAAAACTTTTAAATAAAAATGTATATCAAGTTGAATTAGGTCCTGGTGGAAGAGGAATTTCAGAATTAACCAAAAGTAAGATTGTAGCTTTAAATTTACCTGGAATTGATTTTATTGAATCTCATAAAAGATATTTTCCAAATGGAGACTTTGCATCTTATATTATTGGTTATGCTAAGGAAGAAGAGGATGGTTCTATTAAAGGAGAACTTGGTATTGAAGCTAAATATGATGAAATTTTAAAAGGAACTGATGGTTACGTTAAATATCAAAGAGATCGATTTGGTTATAAAATTCCAGATACAAAAGAAGAGAGAATAGAAGCCGTTAATGGAAGTGATATCTATTTGACTTTAGATTCTAATATTCAAAGATTTGTGGAATCTGCTGTCAAAGATGCGACGAATAACTCTGAACCAAATTGGATGATTATAAGCGTTATGGATGCTAAAACAGGAAAAATACTAGCTAATACATCAACACCTACATTTAATCCAAACACAAAAAATATAACGAGTTATGAAAATCCATTAGTTTCATATCTTTATGAACCAGGAAGTATTATGAAAACATATACCTATATGTGTGCAATTGAAAAAGGAACATATAATGGAAGTTCTACTTATGATTCAACGAAAATAACGTTTACAGATGATACGATTACCGACTGGAATGATGTTGGTTTTGGTACAATTACCTTTGATAAAGGATATGAATATTCTAGTAATGTAGGTGTTAGTAACATCATGCAAAGGTTTTTAAATCGAAAAGATTTAAAAGAATGTTTTTCTAAATATGGTTTTGGAAAACAAACTGGTATTGAGTTATCTAGAGAACTATCTGGTAATATTACCTTTAGATATCCAATTGAAGTTGCCTCTGCCTCTTTTGGACAAGGAATAACATCGACTGTTATTCAGCAACTTCGTGCTCTTACCATTATTTCTAATGATGGTAAAATGCTTAAACCACATGTTGTAGATAAAATTGTGGATGCTAAAACAGGAAAAACAACCTATAAAGCGAAAAAAGAAGAAAGTGAAAGAGTTGTATCAACAAATACAGTTACCAAAATTAAAGAACTTATGTCAAATGTTGTTAATGGAACTGATGGTTATACGACAGGAAAAGCTTACCGAATTGATGGACTTGATATTATTGGGAAGACTGGAACTGCTCAATATGTTGACACAAATACTGGAAAATATGTAAAAGGAAGTTATATTTACTCATTTGCTGGAATGTTCCCAAAAGAAGAACCGGAAATCATTATTCTAGGCGTTTTAGCTAATCCTTCAACCCAAAATAATGAATCTTTAAAAACATCAATCAGGGAAGTTATTAATAATATAGCGACTTATAAAGGTATGTTTACAGAAAATATTGAAAAAGAAAAAAAACAATCTGTAATACTTGAATCTTATATCAATAAAGATGTTCAAAATGCACGAGAAAGCTTAGAAAAAGAAGGCATATCTGCTATTATCATTGGTAACGGAGATAAAATTATAGATCAGTTTCCAAAAAAAGAAAAGAAAATTTTAAAACAAGATTTAGTTCTTTTAAAAACAAATGGTGAAGAAGTAAAAATGCCAAATATGATTGGTTGGTCCTCTAAAACTGTTCAAAACTATTTTAATTTAATAGGATTACCATATACATCAGAAGGATATGGCTTTGTATCTGAACAAAGCGTACCAGAAGGTACCGTACTTGGAAAAGATACTGCTATTGCCGTAAAGTTTACACAAAAATTTGGTTTAGAATAAAAAAAATAAAAAATATCTTGCAAAAAAAACATATGTAGTGTATATTAATAATGTACTTAATTCTTGGTTAAAAAAATCTCCGGTTTTTTACTCAGTTTTAAGCGAATATATAAGAAAGGAGAGACAAAGATGGCATTAACAAAAGATGTAAAAGAGAGTATTATTAAAAAATATGCTAGAACTGAAGGCGACACAGGTTCTCCAGAAGTTCAAATTGCAATTTTAACAGAAGAAATTAATACCCTTACTGAACATTTAAAAACACATATTCACGATCATCATTCAAGAAGAGGACTTCTTAAGAAAGTTGGACAAAGAAGAAGCCTACTTAATTATTTACTAAAGAAGGATGTTACAAGATATCGTGAAATCGTAAAAAAATTAGGTTTAAGAAAATAATTAATAGGCACTCTTTTTGAGTGTCTTTGTTCTGAAATAGGAGATGTAAAAATGAGAGAATTTAAATTAAACTTTAGAGGAAGAGAAATCATCGTTGAACATGGTAAAATGGCTAAACAAGCAGATGGAGCAGTACTTGTTCGTTATGGAGATACCGTTGTTTTATCTGCAGCTGTTGTAAGTAAAACAGTTAATTTACTATCTGACTTTTTTCCTTTAACTGTTCTATATCAAGAAAAACTATATTCTGTTGGTAAAATACCAGGTGGATTTATTAAAAGAGAAGGAAGACCATCTGAAAACGCAACACTCGCAGCTCGTATGATTGATCGTCCAATTAGACCTCTTTTTAAGGAAGGCTTTAAAAACGAAGTACAAGTTGTTAATGAAGTTTTATCAGTTGATCAAGATAACTCACCAGAGATGACAGCAATGCTTGCATCTAGTTTAGCTTTATCGATTTCAAAAATACCTTTCGAAGGGCCAATTGCTGGTGTTAAAGTAGGTAGAGTAGACGGAAAATTCATAATCAATCCAACTGCTCTAGAGTTAGAAAAATCAGATATTGACTTAACAGTTGCTGGTACGAAAGAGGCTATTAATATGGTAGAATCTTCTGCTAGTGAAGCTAGTGAAGATGATATGCTAGAAGCTTTAATGTTTGGTCATGAAGCTATAAAAGAACTAATTACTTTTGAAGAAGAAATTATAAGTGAAATTGGCGTTCCTAAAATGGAATATGAAAAGTTAGAAGTAGAAGAAGATTTAAGAAAGAAAATTGAAAAAGATGTTTCAAAACCACTGGATAAAGCACTTAGAATAAAAGATAAATTAGAGAAATATGATACGATTGATAAAATTAAAAACGAACAATTTGAAAAGTATACAAAAGAAAACGAAGATTTAAAAGATGAAGACCTTAAAATTTTACTTGCTAAAGTAAATTTAGTTTTAGAAGAAATTGAATATAACTTATTTAGAAATATCGTAGTTAAAGAAAAAATTAGAGCAGATGGAAGAGCAATGGATGAAATTAGACCATTATCTGCTGAAATTGATTTACTGCCTAGAACACATGGTTCTGCGATGTTTACAAGAGGACAAACACAAAGTTTATCCATTACAACCTTAGGAGCTTTAGGAGAACATCAAATCTTAGATGGACTTACGATTGAAGATGAAAAAAGATTTATGCTTCACTACAACTTCCCACAATTTTCAGTTGGTGAAACAGGACGTTATGGTTCACCTGGAAGAAGAGAGATTGGTCATGGAGCATTAGGAGAAAAAGCACTTGCTAGAGTAATTCCTAGCGAAGATGAATTTCCATATACGATTCGTGTTGTATCTGAAATTTTAGAAAGTAATGGATCATCAAGTCAAGCTTCTATTTGTGCGGGATGTATGAGTTTGATGGCAGCTGGAGTTCCAATTAAAGCACCAGTTGCTGGTATTGCAATGGGACTTATTACTAGTGGAGATGATTATACTGTTTTAACAGATATTCAAGGTATGGAAGATCACTTAGGAGATATGGACTTTAAAGTTGCTGGAACAAAAGATGGTATTTGTGCACTTCAAATGGATATCAAAATTAAAGGAATTACCAAAGAAATTTTAAAAGAAGCTTTAGAGCAAGCTAAAAAAGCTAGACTTGAAGTTCTAGAAGTTATGAAAGGTGCTATTGAAAAACCTAGGGACGAAGTTAGTCCTTATGCACCAAAAACAATGACATTTATGATTGATCCAAATAAGATTAAAGAAGTTATTGGAAAAGGTGGAGAAATGATTACAAAAATCATTTTAGAAGCATCTGGTGTAAATTCCGTAACTGATTCCAATGCAGTTAAAGTAGATTTAGAAGATGATGGTAGAGTTATTATTTATCATACTAATCAAGAAATTATTGATAAAACTGCTGATATGATTAAAGATGTCATTAAAGATGTAGAAGATGGAAAAATTTATACTGGAAAAGTAGTTAAGGTAGAAGACTTTGGATGCTTTGTAGAATTATGGCCTGGATGTGAAGGAATGATTCATGTATCTCAATTAGATCATAAAAGAGTAGAAAAAGCATCTGATTATGTAAAAGTTGGAGATGAAATTTTAGTAAAATCTTTAGGATATGATAAGAGAGGAAGACTTAATTTATCTCATAAAGATACAATTCCAAGATAATAAAAAATAGTAATTATGTGTATTGCTGATAAGATAATCAATATATGAGCAAAAAAGAGATCTAAAAATTTAGGTCTCTTTTTAGTCAATTAATATTTAGATCATTATGATAATTGTAACAAATTCAATTGGATGCATTATTCAGGAAATGTTTGGTGGACAATCACTCCTATATCTAATTCGTCTAATAGTGTAAGGAATATATTCAATACTGGTTATGTTAGTAATTATAGTACAAAAACTAATAATAGTCATGTCATCCGCCCAACTCTTTATCTAAAACCATCAGTTAAAATAATAAGTGGTGATGGAAAGAGCGCTTCTACAGCTTATGCTTTAAGTATATAAAAAAAGAAGTTATTTGTTTTAACTTCTTTTTTAATATTACAAAGCTTTTCCATAAATTTTGTTATTTTGTCTATTTAATCTTTCTTTTTCTTCATCCTTTTCATATGTGTAATTTAAAAAATCAGATAAGACAAAAAGTGAATCAATAATAGAAATTCTATTTTCTTTTAATACTTTTTTTGAATCTAAAAGATGTTCTACATAAGAATTATACATATT
>CACZQZ010000023.1 GCA_902783405.1 uncultured Erysipelotrichaceae bacterium | reverse complement strand
TCAGGCATATTTCTTCCATTTTCCCAGTTACCAATTGATTTATCTGTAACTCCTAATTTTTCTGCCAACTCTGCTTGTGTCATTTTTTTGTCTTTTCTGCACGTAGCAATAAATTTTCCTATTTTTTCTTGATTCATAATTTTTCTCCCTTCACACTAAAATCATATAACGATTAAAATAAATTTAACAGGAAATCATTCTAGGGTTAATAAAATTAATAAATAAGAAATATTATTTCTACCTATATTTTATCATAGAAAAAGAGAATTTTTACATTCTCCTTCGTTTTCTATTTGCAAACGTGACTCTTAGTCTATTTTTTTATTTTATGACAACTTTTTTCTCAAGATTATTTCAAATGAAAAAGTAATGCAATAAGTCTTACTTATAACTTTATTATTAAATTAAATTTTTACCAAGCAATTATTTTTTATATAAAAATTCATCTTTATTTATCTTCTAATTTTTCTATAAAATAATTTATAGATTTCTGCTATTAATATAATAATACATGAAAATACAAATGAAATTATAATGGTGTTAAATGATAAATTTGTTATTTTCAAAAATTTAGATAATATTCGTATATTGGTTACTATGATTTGTAGTAAAACAGATCCTATGATAGTAAATATTACCAAAGGATTACTTAAAAGAGATACTTTAAAAACACTATTTTTTTCACTTCTACAATTTAATACATGAAGATTTTGAATAAATACCATAATCAGCATAATAATACTTCTAGCAATTAAAAGATTTGTATCTCTATCGATTAAATATTTCCAAACTATAAAAATCATAAATGCTATGGTTACTCCAAAAATAAATACTTCTATCATTAAATCTTTACTAAATAAAGATTCATCAGTACGCCTTGGTTTCATCATCATGATATCTTTAGTACCAGCCTCAAAAGATAAAGCCATGTCTTGAAGTCCATCTGTAACAATATTAAGCCATAAAAGTTGAATTGCTAATAATGGTAATTCATATCCTAGACACACCGAAAATAAATAAAATAATACTTCAGCAATACCACATGAAAGTAAGAATAAAACAATTTTTCTAATATTAGCGTAAGCAATTCTACCCTCTTTTATTCCTTCCACAATTGAAGTAAAATTATCATCCATAATAATTAAATCAGCAGTATCAATAGCAACATCAGTACCACTTCCCATGGCAATACCAATATTAGCAGTTTTAATAGCTGGAGCATCATTTACACCATCTCCAGTAACTGCAACAAACTCTCCATTTCTCTTGAGTGACGCTACTATATTTAATTTATCAGTTGGAGTCACTCTAGAAAAAACTCTTATATTTTTAATAGCATTATCAAAGTATTCTTCTCCTTTTTGATAGATTTCTTCAAGTTCACTACCTGTTATTACTTCTTCTTCACTAGTTGCAAGTTTCAAATCTTTTGCAATAGTTAATGCTGTTGCTGGATGATCACCTGTTATCATAATAACTTTGATTCCTGCATTTAAGCATTCTTTAATTGATTCTTTTGCCTCATCTCTAACAGGATCAATAAAAGCTACTAATCCTAAAAATTCTAAATCTTTTATTTCATTTTCATTTGTACTATCTACGTATCCATCACAAACCGCAATAACACGATATCCTTCTTTGGATAAATTTTCATTTTGTTTTATATATTTTTCATTTTTCTCTGAGAAAGAC
Source organism: uncultured Erysipelotrichaceae bacterium (assembly GCA_902783405.1). Lineage (GTDB taxonomy): Bacteria > Bacillota_I > Bacilli_A > RF39 > UBA660 > RUG12867. Next base: position 710 of record CACZQZ010000023.1, on the reverse strand, counting down.
ATTACTTTTTCTAAAGAACCTTTAACCGTACATTTTAGTCTTCCATTATCTTTATAGAACACAGCTGAATACTGTTTTTCTGATTCATAAGATATCTTTTTTTCCAGTTCGTAATGCAAACTTATATCATACTTTGCTTTTAATGCTAAAAAAGCGATATCAATAGAGTCTCCATAATATTTAAATTTCTCTGCTTCTTTTGTAAAATGTGCTTCATTATTTAATGCACATAAATTAATTATTTTAGTAACTTCTATTTTATTTTCTTCATCTGTAATTACTTTTCCGTTATCATTATATCCTGTTCCTGTTATATCTACTACTTTTCCACTTTTTAAAATAATTTTTCTAGCAGTTTGTTCATTTACTGTAAGTGTTCCTGTTTTATCACTAGCGATAACCGTACAACTACCCAAAGCCTCAACGGAATTTAAATTTTTCACAATGACGTTTTTCTTACTCATTTTATTAGACGCTATGGTAAGAGCCATTGTTAAAGCGAGTGATAAACCTTCTGGCATAGCTGATATAGCCAAGGCTACTACAGATAAAAAGATACTATCAAATGAATATCCATTGATAGATAAAATAATTGCAGAAATGATTGCTATGATTATAATAATCAAACTAATTTGTTTTGTAAATTTTTCCATACGAATGGTAAGTGGGGTTTTTTCTTCTTCTGTATTTACTACTTGCTTAAATATTTT
>CACZQZ010000022.1 GCA_902783405.1 uncultured Erysipelotrichaceae bacterium | reverse complement strand
AGAACCAATTAATTCTTTCCCTGTTTTTTTACCGCATGCCACTAAAAATAAACATATAGCGATAACTAATAAACTACTAAAAATACTTTTTTTCATAGAAATCCTCCTTCAAATTTATTATATCATGTATATTATTTATTAGTAAAGAAAGAAAATAATTCTTAGAAATAGCATTATTATAGAATAAAAATAAACCATCTATATTTTTAATTTGTCTACTCTCTAACTTAAATTTATTTTAACTTTTATCTTTATATGTTACAATAATAATGGGAGGGTGGAATATGAAAACAGTTGATATTGATTATGTAAATAAAATATTAGAAGAAAATAATATTGAAAAATTAAAACTAATAAAAAAAGAATATGAAGAGGTAAAAGATAATGGAAATCGTTTACTAGATAAAAATGGAAATGAAATTGGTACTAAGGGAGATATGTATACAAAACAAATATTAGACCGTATTTTAACAGAGGGAACCATGGATCAAAATCCAAGGCCAAAATATGAAGATGGTACGCCTGCTCATACTTTAAGTGTAAATCATGGTATCGCAACTTATGATTTAACTAAAGGTGAATCTCCACTTATTACCCTAAGACCTATCGCAGTTAAAAAAAGTATTGGTGAAATTCTTTGGATTTATCAAGATGCATCTAATGATTTAGAATTATTAAAAGACAAATATGGTGTTACTTGGTGGGATGAATGGGATATTGGAAATAGAACCATTGGAGCTGTTTATGGAGAGTCTGTTAGAAGACGTGATATGATGAAAAATTTACTAAAAGAATTAAAAGAGAATCCTGATGGAAGAAGACATATCATTAATCTATGGCAGGTAGATGATTTCAAAGAAAAGCATGGACTTAAACCTTGTGCCTTTTTAACCGAATGGAATGTTCGTCATGGAAGAGATGGAAAAGATTATTTAGATCTAATGCTTGTACAAAGATCTAGTGATTTTGCTACTGCAGGATGTATTAATCAAATTCAATATTTAACACTTCAGCACATGGTAGCTAAACACTTACATATGACACCAGGAAGGTTTACATGGAATTATAATAACATTCAAATCTATGATAGACATATTAATCAAGCAATTGAAATGTTAAATAGAGAGCCTATAAATTGTAATCCAAAAATTGAATTAAATCCAGACATCGATAATTTTTATGATTTTAAAGTAGATGATGTAAAAATTACCGGATATCCAAAAACACTTATCAAAGAAAAAAATCCACAATTAAAATTTCCTTTAGGAATATAAAATGAGAAAAAACTTCTCATTTTTTTCATATCCTTTAATAAGGAGGATTTTTATGTATAAACAAATGCCATTACCTTTTCTTTATCAAGATTTAGAGCCTTATATTGATACCCATACAATAGGATTACACTATAATAAACATCAAAAAAATTATTTAAAAAATTTAAATGAATTATTAATTAAAAACAACTTTGATTTTACTTATCCTATAGAAGAAGTATATAATCATTTGTATGATTTTAATGGGAAAGATTTAAAAGATATTATTTTTAATCTAGGTGGAGTCGTTAATCATAATCTATATTGGGAAAGTATTTCACCTAAAAACAAAGAAAAATTAAAAGGAAATTTATTAGATTCTATTAATAAAAAATATGGTAGTTTTGATGAATTTAAAAAAACATTTATAGAATATGCTTTAAAAATAAAAGGCTCTGGATATACCTTTTTAGTTATGAATGAAAGAAAAAATATAGAAATTATGAATATGCAAAATCAAGATAGCCCATATCTATTTAAATTTACACCGTTATTTGTAGTAGATTTATGGGAACATGCATACTACATTAATTACGAAAGTTATAAACAAAACTATTTAGATAATTTCTTTGAAATTGCTAATTTTGCATATGCTAATAAAATTTACAATGAATAACACACATGTTATAATACCTTTTAGAGGTATTTTTTTATGAATAAAAAAGAAATTATTAATAAAAAATTAGAAGAACTATCTAAATCTAAATTTAGGTTTAGTTTTCATTTAAATAAAAAAATGATAGTTTATGTCAAAGAAAAAGGATTTGAAACGATTAAAAATCATGCCTATGATTTTATAGAAGAAAGATTAAAACCAGAAAATCCTAAAAATGATGGAAAGCAAACACCTATGAAACAAATTCATCCCGTATTTATTGCTCAACATGCATGTGCTTGCTGCTGTAGAAGTTGCCTAGAAAAATGGCACCATATTCCTAAAGGAAAAGAGCTTTCAAATAATGAAATTAATTATATTGTAACACTACTATTAGAATGGATAAAAAGAGAATGTAAAAAGTAATAATTAATTAAATTATTATTTTTTTTACAATAATTTATAAAAATAAAAGACACTCTCTACTAACAAATAAAATAAATACACTAACAAAGTTAATTTCATGATATAATTTTATGTAGATGATGTAATAAGGAGAAAATAATTATGTATGAAAACATTAACTTTGAAATGCTTAGAAATGATTTAATGATATATTTTGGTAGCGCTACTGGAATTTTTCCTGCTGCATTTATAAATGTTGTAGAAGTTGAAAAAGCAAACACATCAGAATTAATTGAAATTGCTTTAAATAATAACTTTGATTTAAGTAAATATGAAGAAAATAATAAATCACTTTAAGGAGGTACAATAATGAACGAAATTAAATGTCCAAACTGTGGCACTCTATTTCAAATTGATGAAAAAGACTATCATTCTATTGTAAAACAAATAAGAGATAAAGAATTTGAAAAAGAAATTTCTTTAAGAGAAAACAGATATCAATTAGAAAAAGAAAATGCTGTTAAATTAGCTGAAAACTCTATTGAAAAATCTTTGACAGAAAAAATCAATAAAAAAGATTTAGAAATTCAAAATCTTAAAAACGAACTAAAAACAAAAGAAGAAAATCTTCAAAATAAATTAGAAAAAAATTACATAGAAGAATTAAATAAAAAAACATTAGAAATTAATGAACTTAAAAATAAAATAAAATTGCAAGAATCCAAAAATGAACTTGCAATTCAAAATGCTATTACAGAAAAAGAAAAACAAATTGATACTTTATCTAATAAATTAGAATTAAGTAAAAATGAATTTTTATTAAAAGAGAAAAACTTAAAAGAAAATTATGAAGAAAAAATAAAAACAAAAGATGAACAAATTTTATATTATAAAGATTTTAAAGCAAAGCAATCTACCAAAATGATAGGTGAATCTTTAGAACAACATTGCAATAACGAATTCAATAAATTAAGGCCTTTATTTAAAAATGCATATTTTGAAAAAGATAATGATATTAAAACAGGTTCTAAAGGCGACTTTATTTTTAGAGACTTTGATGATGAAGGAATTGAGATAGTATCTATTATGTTTGAAATGAAAAATGAAGCAGATACAACTGCTAGTAAACATAAAAATGAAGATTTCTTTAAAGAATTAGATAAAGATAGGAAAGAAAAAAATTGTGAATATGCAGTACTCGTTTCATTACTAGAAACCAATAATGATTACTATAATGAAGGTATTGTTGATGTGTCTTATAGATATGATAAAATGTATGTAATTAGGCCACAATTTTTTATTCCACTTATTACATTAATTCGAAATTTAGCTATGAATGCATTAGAATATAAAAAAGAATTAAAACTAAAAGAAGAACAAAATATTGATATTTCACACTTTGAAGAAAACATGAATGCTTTTAAAGAAGGATTTGGGAGAAATTATAGAATCGCTAGTGAAAAATTTAAAAAAGCAATTGATGAAATTGATAAAACAATAGATCACTTACAAAAAACAAAAGATGCTTTAATATCTAGTGAAAATAATTTAAGATTAGCAAATAATAAAGCAGAAGATTTAACTATACAAAAATTAACAAAAAATAGTGAAACAATGAAGAAGAAATTTGAAGAGTTAAAAAATAAATAAGAGGTATATTTATGGATAAAGATAGATTGCATCATTCTCTTGCTGTTGCTAGAAAAATGATGGAAATTGGAAAACAAAAAGGATTATCAAAAGAAGATTTAGAAGAATTATTTATTTTAGGTTTTAATCATGATATAGGTTATGAATTTACCAATCATGGAATAAATCATAATATCATTGGTGGTAATATATTAAAAAATAATCATTATAAATACTGGAAAGAAGTATATTATCATGGAGAAGCAGACACTGAATATAAATCTACATATTTAACTATTTTAAATCAAGCAGATATGCAAATTGATAAATATGGAAATGATATTGGTTATGATAAAAGATTAGAGGATATTAAAAATAGATATGGTAAAGAATCTACAGTTTATCAAAAATGTGTATCTTTAATTAAAGAAATAAGAGAAGTATAAGGAGTATTTATGAAAAAATTTGAAAAATATTTTATGGATAATTATATTATTTTTTGTGTTTATGCACTTATCGGATGGATATATGAAGTATCTTGGTATTTAATTGTAAAACATACTTTTGTAAATAGAGGAGTTTTATTTGGACCATTTTTACCTATATATGGATTTGGTATTTTAATTTTACTATTCTTTTTAAAAAAATTTATGAAACAAAAACATACTTTAAGTAATCCTTTATGGTCAACTTTAAGTATCAGTACTATTGTATCGTTTATTTTTATTACTATTATTGAATATAGTACACCTAAAATTTATAGAGTAGATGTTTTCTTTCAAAACTATGGTTTATATTTAATACTAGTAAATATTATATCTTTACTTATTTTTCATCTTATTATGAAAAAAAACTCTAAGTTAAAAAATATAGACTCTACTATTATTCTTATATTTCTACTTATTTGGATTATTACTACTTTAATTGAATATATAGCGCATTACTTTATTGATGTTTATTCTCATAAACTATTATGGGATTATACATACGACTTTTTAAATATCAATAAAAGAGTAAATTGGGATGCTAGTAGAAATTTTGCGATTGGTGGTACTTTACTTTTATACACCATACAGCCTTTATTAAATAAATTTTTAGATAAAACGAAATGGAATAAAAAACTGATTATGGTACTTATTTTAGGTATCCCAATGCTTATTGATTTTCTATGTAATGTTGTTTTAAAATAATTTTTGAATAAAATATAAATATTTCTCCATAATGTTAATAGGAGGAATAATATGAACGAAAATATTGAGTTAATTAAGTGTATTTATAAGAATGCTGATATGGCTATGTCTGCACTAGAAGATGCTTTAAAATACTTAAAAGAAAAGGATAACAAAATAAAAGATGCTATTCATGATTTATCTGAAGAATACAAATCTTTTAAACAAAAAGCAAAAGATATGCTTTCTGAAGAAGATTTAACAGAAAATAATCCTATGGGAAAAATGATGTCAAAAATGGGTATTAGAAAAGAAATAGAAAGCGATAATAGTGATGCTAGTGTAGCAGACATGCTTATTCAAGGTATTTCTATGGGAAGCATTGAAATAGAGAAAAAACTTGATGAATTTAAAAATCATAGTGAAAAAGAAACAATAAAATTAGCTAAAGAGTTTTCTAAATTTCAAGAAAAAAGTATTGAAAAATTAAAGAAATATTTATAAAAAAGTGCCATGACTTTCATGACGCTTTTTATTTTATCTATAAAAACTATTTGCTTGATCAACTTCTGTACTCATTGCATCTATGTTACCTACTTTATTAGAATCATCAACAATACCTGCTTTAAACGGATTGATGTTTGAAATATCAAAATCAGAATTTAATAATCCAATTACAACTCCTATAATAATGAATACAAGTAAAACAATTCCTAAAATAGCAGGACCTTTTGAGGTTGATGGCATAGGTTCACTCTTTAATTTAATATGGGTATTTTTTACTTTCCAACTATATAATTTAATTGGTAACCATAATCCATAAATTCCAAATGTAATGATTGTTAAAAACCACCACCATAGCCAATTACCAATTAAAGAAATAGCTTTTCCATCGAATATAATTCTTTTACGACTTATAACTGTATGTTTAGCAAACCATTTTTGCTTATAACAATATGCATAAGGCAATAATATTCCCAGTGAAATTACTGTAATAATTGCTGAAAAAATGTTTACTCCAATTAAACCTAATAATCCACCATCAAAGTAACTATGCCCTTCTATATATTCTTCGTCTTCAAAATGAAGTTTAGATACCATCCATTTTTCTTTTTTAATTGGAATCCATAAAGCATAAATACCTAAAGTAAGAACTGTAAATAATATCCACTTGAATACTTCTGGATATAAATCAATCCCTTTTCCCTCAAACTTTACTTTTTTATCACTATATGTCGTATGATTATACTTATATGAAGCAATAATAGTATCTCCCCATGCAATACCAATTCCAGCTGTTAATGTTTTTAAAAAATTGGCTAAATAACTATAAGCAATATAAGGTAAAAATTTCCCATCAAAGTATGAGCCACTCTTTGATTCTTCATAAGGCATTTGTGGACTTACTTCATCATATACAGAATTATAAACATTAAAATTATTCTTATCATTTTTTTGATTGGATATTACTTTTTCTGTATTAGCTTGTTTAGATAAATCAGCAATTCCTTTTTTTGTATTTTCTTCCGTAGGTAATATTTCATCTTGCTTGTCATTATTTGACTTAGATGACGCTACATCTTGACTATCTTTTTTTTCTGTATTATTTTCTTCAAATACACCATTATATCCACAACGAATGCAATAACTATTTTCCATATTTGAACCACATTTTGGACACTTCATAAAACACACCTCTACTTTAGTTCATTATAGCATAAAGAATTGATATGACAAATATATAAATAATACATTTTTTATTTCAAAAAAAAGAAGGCTTATTTGCCTTCCTCTACTAATTCTAAAATTACCATTAAAGCATCGTCTCCTCTGCGTTCAGTTAATTTTAAAATTCTTGTATATCCACCATTTCTATTTGCATAACGTGGTGCTAATTCATTAAACACTTTTTGTACTGCTGTATTATCATTGTGTAAAAATGCTAATGCTTTACGTCTTGCTACTAAAGATCCATCTTTTCCATAAGTAATCATTTTATCAACAAATTTACGAACTTCTTTAGCTCTTGTTTCTGTTGTTTCGATTCTTTCATTCATGATAAGATCTTTTGTTAGGTTCGCAAGCATACTTCTTCTATGTTTGTTTGTACGCCCTAATTTTCTGTACATATTCTTCCTCCTAACTAATCATCGTCACGGAATCTAAGTCCCATATCTTTAATTTTATCAATAACTTCTTTTAATGATTTTTTACCTAAATTACGAATTTTCATCATTTCTAATTCAGATTTTTCTGTTAAATCTCCTAAAGTATTGATGTTTGCTCTTTTTAAACAATTATATGCTCTAACTGAGAAATCAAGTTCATCAATAGGTGTTTCTAACTTTTTAAGTTTACTATCTTCTTGTTTAGCATTCATAACACCAGTTTCATCTGCTATTTCACTCAAATTAGTAATAATATTGAAGTGTTCAATTAAAATCTTAGCAGCTAAAGCCATAGCTTCTTCTGGTCTAAGTGACCCTTTTGTATGAACATTCATAATTAATTTATCATAACTTGCATCTTGTCCAACACGAGCATCTTCTACATCATATTGAATATACTCAATTGGAGAGAAATTAGCATCCATTGGAATATATCCAACTTCTTTATTTTCGATATATTTCTTGTTTTCATTAGCAAGAACATATCCTCTACCATTAGCAACAATTAATTCCATATCAAGGTGTCCACCTTTAGATATAGTAGCTATCTCTTGTTCTGGATTCATAATTTCTACATTTGGATTTAATTCAAAATCAGCTGCTGTTACTTTCTTTTCTTCATTTACGCTTAAACGTAAAATTTGATTTTCTTCAGAATTATTTTTAACAACAATTCTTTTTAAGTTAAGAATAATTGCTGTAACATCTTCATAAATACCATCAATTGTAGAAAATTCATGCATAACACCATCAATTTTAACTGCTACGATAGCAGAACCTGGCATACTAGAAAGCATTACTCTTCTTAAAGCATGTCCAATTGTAGTTCCAAATCCTCTTTCTAATGGTTCTAATTCAAATTTTCCATAATTATTATCTTCAACATAATCCGTAATTTTATATATTGGTTTTTCAAAATTTAACATTTAACCACTCCTTTTTTCTTTATTATCCACGTGGACGTTTTGGTGGACGACATCCATTGTGTGGTACTGGTGTAACATCAGAAATAGTTAAAATTTCTAGACCAGCTGTTTGCAATGAACGAATTGCAGTTTCACGTCCTGATCCAAGACCTTTAGCATATACTTCAACTTTTCTCATTCCCATATCGAATGCTGCTTTTCCTGCAGCTTCAGCAGCCATACCTGCAGCGAATGGTGTTGATTTTTTGCTTCCTTTAAATCCTAAAGTTCCAGCAGAAGCCCAACTTACAGCGTTACCTTCTTTATCACAGATGGTTACGATTGTATTATTAAATGTTGATTTAATAAATGCTTTTCCTTCTGGAACATTCTTTTTTACTTTACGTTTTCTTGCTTTATAAGCCATTTTCATAACCTCCTTTTATGTGTTATTTCTTCTTATTTGCTATTGTTTTACCTTTACCTTTACGAGTTCTAGCATTTCTATTTGTTCTTTGTCCTCTTACAGGTAAACCTTTTTTATGACGTGTTCCTTGATAAGAATTGATTTCCATTTTTGTTTTAATATTCATGTTTACTTCACGACGTAAATCTCCTTCAGTCGTATATTTATTTACTTCATCACGAATACGAACCAATTCTTCATTCGTAAGTTCTCCGGCTTTTTTATTTAAATCTACTTTAGCATCTTTTAAAATTTTTCCAGATAAACTTCTTCCAATACCATAAATATAAGTTAGTGCGATTTCACTTCTTTTATTATTTGGTATATCTACACCTTTAATACGTGCCATATTTTCGCCTCCTATTAACCTTGTCTTTGTTTATGTTTTGGATCTGTACAAATTACACGTACAGTACCTTTTCTTCTAATAACTTTACAATTTTTACAAATTGGTTTAACTGATGCTCTTACTTTCATTTATAATCCTCCTACTTTCTATAGGTTATACGCCCACGTGTTAAATCATAAGTTGATAATTCAACCTTTACTGTATCACCTGGTAAAATGCGAATATTATTTATACGGATTTTACCAGAAACGTGAGCAATTACAGTATGTTTGTTTTCAAGTTCAACTTTAAATTCGCTATTTGGTAATTTATCAATTACCTTTCCTTCAACTTCTATTGTATCATTTTTAGCCATTTTATCACCTCTTTGTTAATATGGTATATCCTTCTTTTGTTACAAGAACTGTATGTTCAAAATGAGCTGATGGCATTGCATCATCTGTTACAATGGTCCAATCATCATCTAAAATACTGATATCAGCAGTCCCTAAATTAAGCATTGGTTCTACTGCTATAACCATTCCTTCTTTTAGCGTAATTCCAGTATTTTTTTCTCCATAATTTGGAACATCAGGACTTTCATGTACATCTGTTCCTACACCATGACCAACAAGTTCTTTTACAACACCAAGATGATGTGCTTCTGCATAACTTTGTACTTTATATCCAATATCACCAATTTTAGCTCCTGCTTTAATTGCAGATAAACCTTCATATAACGATTTTTCGGTGTGTTCTATTAAATAAGCTTTTTCCTTTGAAATTTTTCCTACCGGACATGTAATTGCAGAATCACCATGATATCCTTTATAACAAGCTCCAACATCTAGAGAAATAATATCTCCTTCTTTAAGCTTCCGATTGCTTGGAATTCCATGTACAACTTCATCATTAATCGAAGTACATAGCGATGCTGGAAATCCATCATAATTTAGAAATGAAGGCGTCGCCCCTTGTTTAAGGATAAAATCATAAGCAAGTTTATCTAATTCTTTTGTTGTAATTCCAGGTTTTACAAACTGTTTTAAATAAGATAATGTTTGTCCTGTAATTTCTCCTGCTTTTTTGAGTAATTCAATTTCTCTTGGAGATTTGATACTAATCATTTTCTAAAATCTCCTTTATTTCTTCAAAAAGTTCTTGTGGTGTTTTTTCTTCATCAACAATAACTTTTCTTAATATTTTTTTATCTTCATAATATTTGATTAAATCAAATGTATTTTCCATATAGGTATTAAAACCTTTATAGAATGTTTCTTCATTATCATCTGTTCTTTTCTTTAAAACGTTATGACAATTATCACAAATGTTTTCTTCTTTTGGTTTTAACTCTGGTACTAATAAATTATAAGTAGATCCACAAGTTGGACAAACGATACGACTCATTGTTCTTTTAAATGCTAAATCTTTGTCGATATCCATAAAAATGACAATACCTTCATCTTTACCCATTTCTTTAAGCATTCTATCATATTCTTCTGCTTGCTCTATACTTCTTGGAAAACCGTCTAAAATATAACCGTTTTCACAATCTTTTTCATTTATTCTATCTTTCATAAGTTTTAAAGTAATATCAAGGGGCACTAATTTACGATTATCTTGACATTCAATAATTATTCTTCCAACTTCTGTTTCTGGATTACGAGCATTTCTCATAATTTCTCCAATGGAAATTGTCGGAATATGATATGTCTCACTAATTAACTTTCCTTGAGTACCTTTTCCTGCTGCGGGTGGTGCTAAAAGAATGATATTTTTCATTACCTACGATGCCTCCCTCTTACATATTCGCCAGCAGATAATTTGCTTTCAATTTGTTTGTAAGTTTCAAGTGCAACTCCGACAACGATAATAAGTCCTGTTCCACCAATTTTAACACTACTAGGTAAATTTGTAAATGTACTAAATAATACTGGTAATGCAGCCACAACAGCTAAAAATAAGGCTCCAACTAAAGTAATTCTCTTAAGTGTATTACTAATATATTTTTCTGTTTCTACGCCAGGTCTAACTCCTGGAATAAATCCACCACTTTTTCCTAAATTTTCTGCTAGTTCTTTAGGTTTCATGGTCATAAATGTATAAATATAAGCAAATACGATAATCATAACAATATAAAGAATAAATCCTGTTGTTGTACTAATTGTTAAATATTTGCTAACAAATAAACTAAATCCTTCATTTTTGATAAAACTTGCAAGTAATCCTGGAATAGATATCAATGCTGATGCAAAGATAACAGGCATTACTCCAGCAGAATTTAATTTAAAAGGCATATAACTATTATTTGCTCCATAAACACTATTTGTTTTATTTGCATATTGAATAGGTATTCTTCTCTCTGATGTTTCAACATAAACAACACCGATAATAATTGCTAAATAAATAATTACAAATAACGCAAATTTAGTAAATCCTAACAATGTTGTTTGTAAATCACCTGTTTGCATTAAACTATTAAAGGCATCTTTAAACATTGATGGCATCGTGGCAATAATACCAGCCATGATAAGTAAGGAAATTCCATTTCCTACACCTTTAGCAGTTATTTGATCTCCTATCCAAAGTAGGAAACAAGTTCCTGCCGTAAGAATAGTTGCAAACATCATGTATTCTAGTGGTTTTCCACCAGAGATAAATGTAAATGATAACATATATCCTTGAATAAATGCTAACACAATACCAACAATTCTAGTAATTTGATTTAATTTGTTTCTTCCAATAGCTCCTTGTTTAGAAAGTTCTGTTAAATAAGGAATAATATCCATTGAAAGTAACTGTACAATGATGGAAGCTGTAATATAAGGCATAACACCTAGAGCTAGAATTGAAAATTTTTCCATAGCTCCTCCACCCATAGCATTTACTAAATCTAAAAATCCTAGTTTATCTCCTAAAGCAGATGTATCTACTCCTGGAACAATAATTGTAGTACCTAATTTAAATACAAATAAACATAAGAATGTAAATAATAGTCTTTTTCTTAAATCTTTATTTTTACTATTAAATAACAGTTTGAGCTTGGCAAACATACTAGATCACCTCTGCTTTTCCACCTAATTTTTCTATTTCAGCTTTAGCTTTTTCTGAAAATTTATGTGCTTTTACTGTTAGTTTTTTCTCTAAAGTTCCATTTCCTAAAACTTTAATTCCATCTTGTAAATTTTTGATTAATCCCATATCTTTTAATATTTCTGGTGTAATTTCAGTACCTTTTTCAAATCTATTTAAATCACTTAAATTAATAACAGCATATCTAGTTTTGAATTTTGCATTTGAAAATCCTCTTTTTGGAAGTCTTCTATATAATGGTAATTGTCCACCTTCGAAAGCTACTTTGTGGCTATATCCACTACGAGATTTTTGACCGTTTTCTCCACGTCCTGAAGTCTTACCTAAAGTACTTCCTGGACCACGTCCAACGATTTTTCTCTTTCTTCTTGAACCTTCGTTTGGTTTTAATTCATGTAATTTCATTATAAGATTTCCTCAACTTTCTTACCACGTAATGCTGCTACATGTTCAACTGTTCTTTGAGATTTTAATGCTTCAAGTGTAGCATATGCCATATTAATTTTTGTACTTGAACCAAGTGATTTAGATAAGATATCTTTTACTCCAGCCATTTCTAGTACGCTACGAACAGGTCCACCTGCTTTAACTCCTGTACCTTTAACTGCTGGTTTTAAAAGAACTTTTGAAGCTCCTCTTACACCAATTGCTTCGTGTGGGATTGTTCCATCTACAATGGAAACTTGTGTAACATTTTTTGTTGCAGCTTGAATAGCTTTTTTAATAGCATCTGGTACTTCATTTGCTTTTCCTGTACCAAGTCCTACTTTTCCTTTTCTATCTCCTACAACAACTGTTGCTGAAAAACGGAAATGACGACCACCTTTTGTTACTTTTGTAACTCTTCCAATATTGATTACTTCATCTTCATATTGTTTTGGGCGTGGTTCTCTTCTTCTTTTTTCCATAATACCCTCCTTAGAAATTTAATCCATTTTCACGTGCAGCTTCTGCTAATGCTTTTACACGTCCATGATATAGGTATCCACCTCTATCAAATACTACTTCTGTAATTTTTGCTTTTTTAGCTCTCTTTGCAAGTAATTCTCCAACTTTTGTTGCAGCTTCTATGTTTCCACCATTTTCTAATTTTAACTCTTTATCGATAGAAGAAGCAGATACTAAGGTAACTCCTTTTTCATCATCGATGATTTGAGCAAAAATATTACTATTTGAGCGGAAAACATTTAATCTTGGAACTGCACTAGTTCCTGCAACTTTGTTTCTAACTCTTGCATGTCTAGCTTTACGTACATCGTTACGTACAACTTTTTTTATCATAGTAAATTCTCCTTTACTTATTATTTAGATGCTTTCTTTCCTTCTTTACGACGGATGTGTTCATCTTTATAACGAATTCCTTTTCCTTTATAAGGTTCTGGTCTTCTTATATCTCTAATTTCTGCAGCAAAGTCTCCTACTTGTTTTTTATCAATTCCTGTAATAGTAATTTCTGTGTTACTAACTAATTCAATTTTAATTCCTTCTGGAATATTTTTTTCAATATGATGTGAATATCCAGCAGCAACATCTAATTTACTTCCTTTTACAGTAAAACGATAACCTACACCTACTGCCTCTAATTTTTTTTCAAATCCTTCTGTTACACCTTTAATCATATTTGATATGATTGCATTCATGGTTCCATGAAAATTCTTCATTAAATCGTTTTCTCTTTCAACTTTTAAATTTTCACCATCTACTGTAACAGTAATTCCTGATTTTATTTCAGTAGAAAGTTCTCCCTTAGGACCTTTTACAGTAACTTTATTACCATCTACTGAAACCGTTACATTGGCAGGAATAGTTAATTCTCTATTTCCAATACGACTCATGTTATCCTCCTAACTTTCTACCAAATATATGCTAGTACTTCTCCACCAAGGTTTTCATTTCTTGCTTCTTTATCAGTCATGATTCCTTTTGATGTAGAAATAATTGCGATTCCAAGTCCATTTAATACTCTTGGAATTTCTTCTGCTTTTGCATAAACACGTAATCCTGGTTTACTAATTCTCTTAAGACCTGTGATTACACGTTCTTTTTTATCTCCATATTTTAAATTAAGTACAATAATGTTTTGTACATCATTCTTTTTAATTTTATAATCTGCTATAAATCCAGTTTCTTTTAAGATTCTAGCTATTTCTTCTTTAATTTTTGAAGCGGGTACTTCAACTTCTTTATATCTCATTTGATTTGCATTACGAATTCTCGTAAGCATATCTGCAATAGGATCTGTAACGCTCATATATATCCTCCCTTCACTATTACCAGCTTGATTTTTTTACGCCTGGTATTTGACCTTTATAAGCTAGTTCACGAAAACAAATACGACAAATACCATATTTTTTAAGTACTGCATGTGGTCTACCACAGCGACTGCAACGTGTATATTCACGTACTTTGAATTTTGGTGTTCTACTAGCTTTAACTTTCATGCTTGTTTTAGCCATAGTATCCTCCTTTTAGAGTTATTTTTTAAAAGGCATTCCGAAACCTTTTAATAGTGCGTAAGCTTCATCATTTGTTTTTGCTGATGTAACAATTACTACATCAAGCCCACGTACTTTAACAATATCATCATAATTAATTTCTTGGAAAATTAATTGTTCTGTAAGCCCTAAGGTATAATTTCCTCTACCATCAAAAGCTTTGTTTGAAAGTCCTCTAAAGTCACGTACACGAGGAAGTGTAATACTAATTAATTTATCTAAGAAGTTGTACATATTTTCTCCTCTTAAAGTAACTTTGCACCCAATTGCCTGTCCTTCTCTAACTTTAAATCCAGCAATGGCTTTTTTTGCTTTTGTAGCAACTGCTTTTTGACCTGTAATTAATTCTAAGTCATGCATAGCAGCTTCTAATAATTTACTGTTTTGAGTAGCGTCTCCTACTCCCATATTAACTACGATTTTTTCTAATTTAGGAACTTCCATCACATTTTTATAATTAAATTTTTCCATTAATTCTTTTACGATTTCATTATTGTACTTTTCTTTTAGGCGGTTCATTTTAACCCTCCTCTCATTAATCAAGTTCAGTTTTTGAATCTTTTGTGATTCTAACTTTTTTACCTTTTTTATTAACCGTATGTCCAATTCTAGTTGGTTTTCCTGATTTTGGATCAACGATCATAACGTTAGATGCATCGATTGGTCTTGCTACTTCTTCAATGCTTCCAGGTGTTTGTCCATTTCCTTTGATGTGTTTTTTTGCAATATTAACGCCATCTACGACAACACGATTTTCATTTTTTAAAGTTTTAATGATATTTCCTTCTTTTCCTCTATCTTTTCCAGAAATAACTCTTACTTTATCTCCAACTTTTAAATTCATGTTTTCCCTCCAAACTATAACACTTCTTTAGCAAGTGATACAATTTTCATAAACTCTTTATCACGTAATTCACGTGCTACTGGTCCAAAAACACGAGTTCCAACTGGCGTCTTATCTTCTCTACTCTTGATAATAACTGCTGCATTATCATCGAATTTAATATAAGATCCATCTTCTCTTCTTAAACCAGATTTTGTTCTTACAACAACTGCTCTAACAACTTTACCTTTTCCGATTGTACCATTTGGTGTTGCTTTTTTAACAGTTGCGACTACTATATCTCCAATATTTCCCGTTTTAACTTTGCTACCACCTAATACTCTAATAACAGATAATTCACGAGCACCAGAATTGTCAGCAACTTTTAAACGACTTTCTTGTTGAATCATAATTAATCCTCCTTATTTTCGCTATTATAGAATAATTGCTTCTTCTACAACTTCAACCAAACGATATCTTTTTGATTTTGAAATCGGTCTAGTTTCTGCTATACGAACTTTATCCCCAACTTTGGCAATATTTTTTTCATCATGTGCTGTGTATTTCTTAGAATATTTAACACGTTTTTTGTATAATGGATCAACTTTGTAAGTTTCAATTAAAACAGTAATAGTCTTATCGTTTTTATCGCTTACGACTCTTCCAACTAATTCTCTAGCTTTCTTTTCCATAATACACCCTCCTATTTACTTTCTAATTCTCTTTCACGTAGGATTGTTTTCATACGTGCAACTTGTTTTCTAAGTTCATGAATTCTTGATGGTTTTTCTAAACTACCTGATGCATTACTAAAACGTAAATTTTGTAATTCTTTTTGTGCTTCCACGATTTTTTTATTTAAATCTTCACTAGTTAAATTTCTAATTTCCTCAATTTTCACTAGAATCACCACTTTCTTTTTTTACAAATTTACATTTGATTGGAAGTTTATGCATAGCTAAACGTAATGCTTCACGTGCTGTTTCTTCAGAAACTCCATCAATTTCAAACATAATTTTTCCTTTTTTAACAACGGCAACCCATTTTTCTGGTTGACCTTTACCTTTACCCATACGAGTTTCTAATGGGATTTTGGTAAGAGATAAGTGTGGGAAAATATTAATCCATACTTTTCCTCCACGTTTCATATAACGAGTCATAGCAACACGAGCAGCTTCGATTTGGTTTTGTGTAATCCAAGCACCTTCTTCTGCTTTAAGACCAAACTGTCCAAAATGTAGTTCTGTGTTTCCCTTAGCTACACCATCATATCTTAAACGGTGTGGTCTACGATATTTAGTTCTTTTTGGTATGACTGCCATTTCTCTCGCCTCCCTTATTTTTTTCAGGAAGAAGTTCACCTTTATAAATCCATACTTTTACACCGATTTTTCCATATGTTGTATTAGCTTCTTTTACAGCATAATCAATATCAGCTCTAAGCGTATGAAGTGGAATATTTCCTTCCGTATATCCTTCAGTTCTTGCCATTTCTACTCCACCAAGTCTTCCAGAAACTGAAGTTTTAATTCCTTTTGCTCCTGCTTTCATAGTGTTTCTAATTGCTCTTTTTTGTGCAATTCTGAAAGATACTCTATTTTCAATTTGATGTGCAATATTTTCTGCAACTAATGCTGCATCCATATCTGGGTTTTTAATTTCTTTAATTGAAATTTGAATTTCTTCTTTTGTTAATTTAATTAATTCTTTTCTTAATTTTTCAATTTCGTCTCCACCATGTCCAATAATTACACCTGGTTTAGCTGTATTGATAATAACGTCTGTTTTTCCGTTACTACGTTCAATAACTATATTTGAGACACTTGCTTCTTTTAATTTTTTATCTAAATATTTTCTGATTTTATTATCAATTTCTAAGTATTTTGCAAAATCTTTTTCAGCATACCAATTGGATTGCCAAATTTTATTTTGTCCTTTAATACCTAATCTAAGTCCATAAGGACTGACTTTTTGTCCCACTTTCGAAACCTCCTTTGCTTATTTTTCACCAACAACTACTGTAATGTGACTTGTTCTTTTCATGATTGGATCGATACGTCCACGAGATCCAAATCTCATTCTTTTCATTGTTGCGCCTTCATTAATATAGGCTTCTTTAACATATAATTTTTCTTTATCTAATCCTAAATTATTTTCTGCATTTGCTACTGCAGATGTTAATACTTTTCTAATAATACGTGCTGATTCTTTATTTAGGGTTGCTAAAATTTTATCTGCTTCATTAACGCTTTTATTACGCACTAAATCAATAACTAAACGAGCTTTACGAGGTGCAATTCTAACGGTTTTTGCAACTGCTTTTGCTTCCATTTTAGTCCTCCTTCCTGGTTACTTTTTAATTTTGTCGTCTCCATGTCCACCGAATGTACGTGTTGGTACGAATTCTCCAAGTTTATGACCAACCATATCTTCAGTTACATATACTGGAACAAATTTTCTTCCATCATGTACTGCGAAAGTTAACCCTACAAAATCTGGGAAAATTGTGGAACGACGAGACCAAGTTTTAATTACTTCTTTCTTTTCAGATGTTTTTACTTTTTCTACTTTTTTAAGTAAACTTTCATCTGCGAAAGGTCCTTTTTTTAAACTTCTAGCCATTTAACTCATCCTTTCTTTATTTTTTACGACGACGAACAATTAATTTGTCTGAAGCTTTTTTATTTTTTCTAGTTTTATATCCAAGAGCTGGTTTACCCCAAGGAGTAACAGGCCCTTTTCTACCAATTGGAGCACGTCCTTCTCCACCACCATGAGGGTGATCATTAGGGTTCATAACAGAACCACGAACTGTTGGGCGAATTCCCATATGTCTTGTACGTCCTGCTTTTCCTAAGTGAACAAGTTCATGATCAGCATTTCCAACTTCACCAATAGTTGCTCTACAAGTTGATAATACTTTTCTAACTTCTCCACTACCAAGTCTTAATAATGTGTATTTTCCTTCTTGACCTAAAATTTGTACTGATGAACCTGCTGCTTTAGCAATTTGTCCACCTTTACCAGCTTTTAGTTCGATATTGTGTACTAATGTACCAACTGGAATATTTGCAAGTGGTAATGCGTTACCAACTTTGATATCAGCATTTTCTCCACTTTCGATTTTATCTCCAACTTCTAATCCTTTTGGAGCTAAAATATATCTTTTTTCACCATCTGCATAATGAATTAAAGCAATGTTTGCACTTCTGTTTGGATCGTATTCAATGCTTGCTACTGTTCCAACAACACCATCTTTATCTCTTTTGAAATCAATGATACGGTATTTACGTTTTTCTCCACCGCCACGATGTCTTACAGTAATTCTACCTTGATTATTACGACCACCATTTTTATGTAATGTCACAACCAATGATTTTTCTGGAGTTGTTTTTGTAATTTCTTCATTTACTAACTTAGACATTCCACGAGTACCATTTGTCATTGGTTTGAAATTTTTAATAGCCATACTTACCCTCCTTTGGATTAGTTAAGTTCAATTGAACCTTCACTTAATTTTACAATTGCTTTTTTAACTTTTTTTGTTTTTCCAACGTATCTTCCAACTCTTTTTTTCTTTGGTTTAACGTTTACTGTATTTACTTTTTCTACTTTAACATTGAATAAATTTTCAATAGCTTGTTTAATTTGTACTTTATTAGCTTTTACATCAACACTAAATACATATGTGTTGTTTGCTTGTAAATCGTTACTTTTTTCAGTAATGATTGGTGCTTTAATTACGTCTTTGTATTCCATTATACAAGCACCTCCTCTATTTTCTTAATAGCTGATTCTGTAATAACTAAGTTATCTGTTCCAACTAAATCTAAAACGTTGATTTCATTTGCCTGTAATAAAATTACATTTGGTAAATTTCTTGATGATAAGATTACTTCATCATTTAATTCATCAACAACGATTAAAACTTTCTTTCCAACTTTTAAGTTTTCTAAGATTGTTTTCATTTCTTTTGTTTTATTAGATGCTAATTTTAATTCATCTAAAACAATCATTTCTTTATCTAATACTTTGTAAGATAAAGCTGATTTTAAAGCAAGTCTTCTTTCTTTTCTATTCATTTTTGTTTTATAACTTCTTGGATGTGGTCCAAATACAACTCCACCATGATACCAATGTGGTGCTCTTGTACTTCCTTGTCTTGCTCTACCTGTTCCTTTTTGTCTCCATGGTTTTCTTCCACCACCAGAAACTTCAGAACGTGTTTTTGTATCTGCTGTACCTTGTCTTTCAGCATTACGAGCTAATGTAATTGCATCAAATAATACAGCATCGTTTGGTGTAATACCAAATACAGTATCATTTAAGGTAATGTCTTTAACTTTTTCGCCTTTTATGTTTAATACAGATATTTTACCCATCTATATTCCTCCTTACTCTTGAGTTTCTGCTACTGCAGATTCTTTCGTTTCAGGTGTTTTTAAAGATGCATCTTCGTAAGAGATTAATTCTTCTCTTTCGTTTATTTTACCTGGATTTTTAACAGATGTTTTTATAACAACTAAAGACTTTTTAGCTCCTGGTACATTACCCTTAATTAATAATAAGTTGTTTTCTGTATCTACTGCAACAATTTCTAAGTTTTGAATTGTAACAGAAAGTCTTCCCATATGTCCTGGTAATTTCTTTCCTTTGAAAACACGCATTGGTCTCATTGTTCCCATTGAACCTGGACGTCTATGATAATGTGATCCATGTCCCATAGGTCCTCTACTTTGACCATGTCTTTTAATTACACCCTGGAATCCTTTACCTTTAGTAATTCCAGATACGTCTACGATTTCTCCTTCTTTGAAGATATCGCAAGTAATTTCTTGTCCTAGTGAATATTCACTAATGTCTACACCTTTAATTTCTCTAAAGAAGCGCTTAGGTGTAGTGTTTGCTTTATTGGTGTGTCCAATAGAAGCTTTTGTCGCTAACTTTTCCCTTTTGGTATCAAAACCTAATTGAATAGCTTCGTAACCATCATTTTCTTTTGTTTTGATTTGTGTAACAACATTTGGTTCTACTTCAATAACAGTTACTGGAACTAATTTACCAGATTTTGTAAATACCTCAGTCATTCCTATTTTACGACCTAAGATTCCTGCCATATTTTTTTCCTCCTACTATTTTATTTGAATGCCAACACCACTTGGAATTTCGATTCTTTGAAGTGCATCGATTGTTTCCTTACTTGGGTTAGTCACAACAATTAGTCTTTTGTGTGTTCTTTTTTCAAATTGTTCTCTTGAATCTTTGTATTTGTGAACTGCTCTTAAAATTGTAATTTTTTCAACTTCAGTTGGTAGTGGTACTGGTCCACTAACTTCTCCACCAGTTCTTTTGATTGTGTCAATGATTCTAGCACAAGCTTGATCAATTTTCTTGTGATCATATGCTTTCAATTTGATATTTAGTTTCTTATTTGACATTGTTTTCCTCCCTTCGCCTATATCTCGTATAGACTAGCTCCGTGTAAAAACCTGAATTTTTATTTTATTTTGTCTTACAACTTAACCGGGTGTTTCAGCAACCTTACACATCTTCGCTTGCCACACACATAAGATTATATACAAAATACTTTGAAAAATCAACACTTTTTTGTCATTTTTTTCATATTTTTTTGTTTATATAAAAAGTAAAAGTCGATTTTTGAAAAATATTGACGTTCGTTTTTTTATAATATAAATCTTTTTAATTATAAAATTATAAATTTTTATTTTATTTATATATCTTATTTTTTATAATAATAATGAAAATATGATAAAATAGGTATAATGAAAGAAGGTAAACTATGGATATAAAAATTAGGAAAGCTGAAAGTGGGGAAGGGAAGATAGCGGATTCTTTCTTAACTAAATTAATTAAGGACGAAAAAAAATATGATGATAATATTGATGAAAATGTATGGATTATTGGTTATTATGAAAATTTTATCGAAAATGAAAATCATATTATTTTGTTTGCAGAAATAGATGATAAAATAATAGGTTATATATATGGATATTTGATTAAACAAAAAGGTATTTTAATAAACAATACTTCAAAAATAGATGCTT
>CACZQZ010000021.1 GCA_902783405.1 uncultured Erysipelotrichaceae bacterium | reverse complement strand
TTTGTCCAAAACATACCAGTTAAAATAATACCATCCAATCTATCTGCACACAATTTTGGTCTTTTATTATCTACAATAGAATATTTTTTAAAATCACTAACCTCTTCTGGAAGTATTCCATCTTCTTTTAAAAAAGACATAATACAAGTATCATTTAATATTTTATTTTCTGTATATTCTTCTGTACTTTCTTGTGTACTATAATCACCATTCATATAATCAATAACATGACTAAAACATGGCGACGCAATGTCGTGGAATAACGCAGCTAAAGTGGCTTTTTTATCTTTTGTAAATTTCCATGTTAAAAGGGCTACTGAAAGGGAATGATCATATCTAGACACTTGTTCTTTAAAATCATAAATATCTTTAGAACCGTAATCCATTCCACAAAAATAACAAACTTTTTTAAGTCTATTTAAAGACTTAGAAGATAAATATTTATTTAAAAATTCTGGTTTTTGATACTCTTCTAATAAATTAAAATACTGGTTTAATTCTAAATTCATAAAAGTCCTCCTAGTTGATTTTATATTCTAACATTAAAAAAGAAAAATATCAATGAAAAAGCAAGGATTAAACCTTGCTTACCTGCTTACATTAATTGTAAAACTATAAGATCCCCCTAAATTATTTTCATTAAGTGTAACATTATAACCTCTATTTTCTAAAGCATCTTTCAAGTCATGTACACTTTGAATAGCGTCCATATAATCAAAATTAACCGTTGGCATGATAACATCTGATGTTCTATTTTCCATCATAGTCGTAGTCTCTGGCATCTGTGGCATAGGGTTTTGAGGAACTACATTTGGCATTGGCATTGCAGTTGGCTGTGGTGCTACATTAGGCATTGGAACTGGTGCTGGTGTAGGCATTACATTTGGCATAGGAGTTGGCATTACTCCTGGCATTGGTTGAGGTGCTGAAACAGGGCTTACCTGTGGCATAGGCTGTTGCATAGGTGTAGGATTCACCTGAGGCATCTCATTTACCGTTGGCATTGCTGGTGGAATACTAAATCCTGCATTAGTAGGTTGAGGTTCTACTGGTGCAGTCACTTCTGGACTTACAGCACTAAAAAATTTAGGCGCTGAAGAAGTTGGAACAGTTCCAGCAATATCTTGTGCTTCTTTTTCAATACGATCAATATCTAAAAATCCTGGGGCTACTGTATTTTGATTTTCTTCCTGTGGACTAGACATTAAATCTGGTTTTGCTTGATTATCATCTTCAATAGTTGGTGTTGGTATATTAAATTGATTCATTGGATCATTCATATTCATATCATCGTCTCCTTTTGGTCCTAAAATATTATCAATATCTAATAATTCAATATCTTCATCATTTGTTAATATCTTCTTGATTTCTTCATCTGTTCTACGAACAGTCAATCGTTCACTTATAATTCTTTGTAATAATTTTTTTTGCTTCTCCTTATCTTCAAGTTTCAATAAAGATCTAGCATGTCTTTCTGAAATTTTATTTTCAAGTAGTGCATTTTGTACTTCATCATCTAAATTTAATAATCTAAGTTTATTTGAAACTGTAGATTGTTTAACTCCTAACTTTTCTGCTAATTCATTTTGGGTTAAATACCCCATATCTAAAACTTTTTTATATGTTACTGCTTCTTCGATAGGCGTTAAATTTCGTCTTTGAAGATTTTCGATAAGTGCGATTTCAGCACTCTCTTTATCATTTAATTTTAGAATAATCGCAGGTATCGTTGGAAGTCCAGCCATAACGGTTGCTTTATATCTTCTCTCACCAGCAATTATCTCATATTTATCAGCTATTGGTCTTACAATAATAGGTTGAATAAGTCCATATCTTTTGATTGAATCAGATAATTGTTCTATTCCTTCTTCATCAAACAAAATACGTGGTTGAAACCTATTCGGTAAGACGTCGCCAACATCTAAAAGAACAACTCGTCTTTCTCCCTCCACACTATACCTCCTACCTTATTCTCTATATTATCATGATACTATAAATTATGAAATTATTCAATGAAAAAAAATAAATTTTTATCTTTTCTTGTATTTAAGACTTTTTTTTATTTAATTTTAATTATTTATAAAATAAAATTAAATTTTGATATGAATATATGTAATAATTGTTAATTTAAGTTATTTGCTTTTTTGCTCTTATATGATTACAGTATTTCTATAGGAGGTGAAATATGTTAAGTTTTAATGAAATTTATTTTAAACATACATTTAAAGATAAAAGAATATTTTGTTACTTCATATCTAAAATTTGTAACTGGGAATACAATAATTTATATGACCATTTTATTATTATTCCAACAAAAAATAAAAAAGTAGTAGAAGGAATTTATTTTGGAAAAAAAATATATTTTGTCCAATTTATTATCCAAAAAAATTATATTCAAGATAAATTTAATAAAGAAATCTTAGAAAAAGAAATTCTACACAATTATAATGTCTCTAAATATACTACCCAAATTGATCAAATTATTCAAATTAATTTTAATCTTTTAAAAACTGATAAAAAAGAAATGGATGAATGGCATTTTAAAGATGAAAATTTTATTATTCCTAGAAACTTTTACAAAATCATTATTTTAAACTTAACTCAATTATTAAAAAGTAACAACTTAGAATATAAAAATTTAGCAAATCTTTTTTTATTAAATGACAAAGATAAAATATTAGAATATATCCAAAAAGAAACCTAACAAAGTGGTTTCTTTTTAATTTCATTATATTTTCTAGGATATTTTGAATTGGTTTTCCCTAGTTTTTCAAATTTCAATAAATTACGCATACTTTCTTCAATTGGCAAATAAAATTCTTGTTTATCAACTAATTGTATATTTAATTCTTTAGATACTTTAGTAATATCTTTTAATTCTTCTAGTTTTCCTTTCATTGGAATAAAATATTTATGTATTTTTACTAAAGGAACAGAATATTCAAGTAAAATATAAATATTCGCAACTGCTCTTGATGTAACTACATCAAAACTTTCTCTTGTTTTTTTTGCATAATCTTCTGCTCTTTCATTGATAACTACAATGTCTTTTAATTTAAGTTTTTGAATCACTTCATTTAAGAAAATAACTCTCTTCTGCAAGGATTCTATTAACGTAACTTTTAAATGTGGAAAAAATATTTTTAAAACAATACCAGGAAATCCAGCACCTGTTCCAATATCACATAAGGATTCTTCTTGTTTTAAATCAACAATCTTTGTTATCGTTAAACTATCATAAAAATGTTTCAAGTAAACATCTTTTTTTTCGGTAATAGAAGTTAAATTCATTTTATTATTCCATAAGATAAGAATTTGAAAGTATTCTTCTAACTTTTTTAATTTTTCTTCTGTTACTTCTACATTTAACTTTTTAACATATTCTAAAAATTCATTCATTTCCATAATTTTTCCTCTTTAAATAAATCATCAATATCGATATATCTGATGGATTTACACCGCTTATACGAAGAGCTTGTCCAATAGAAGTCGGTCTTACTTCGGAAAGTTTTTGTTTTGCTTCACTAGCTAAGTTATGAATTTTCATGTAATCAATATCTTCTGGTATTTTTTTATTTTCTAAATTAATCATTTTATTTGCTTCTTCAGTAGCTTTTTTTATATATCCTTCATATTTAATATTGATTTCTACTTCTTCTTCAACTTCTTCACCATAATCAAAATCTATAAAATGTTTAATTTCATTCATATGAAAATCTTGTCTTTTCAGTAAATCATATAATGTTATAGAATCTTTTAGAATTGGTGATCCAACTTTTTCAAAAAACTCATTAACTTCTTTTTTAGGAGATGTTTTATGTGTTTTTAAAAGTTCTGTTAATTCTTTAATTTTTTCTTTTTTTAGTATAAAGTTTTGATATCTTTCTTCATCAATAAGACCTATATTATGTCCATATTCTCTAAGTCTTAAATCAGC
>CACZQZ010000020.1 GCA_902783405.1 uncultured Erysipelotrichaceae bacterium | reverse complement strand
TAGAAATAACTTTATCTGATGGACAAAAAAAGTATAAATGTGATTCAAATAATATTAAAAAAGTAAGTGAATATATGAGTCATTTAAATGTTATTATTTTTTATCCAGAAGATTTAGAAATTATTAAAGGATCTCCAAAAATAAGAAGAAAATATGTTGATACAGAATTATCTCAATTAAATAGAGGTTATTGTGCTGTCATAAATGATTTTCAAAAAATATTAAAAATGAGGAATGAATATTTAAAAAATTCTAATTTTGATGATAATTACTTTGAAATTTTAGATCAATATTTTATTCAAAAATGCGAGATTATTTATAAAATGAGAAATCGCTTTATAAACAAGATAAATGAATATGTTCCATCCATTTATAAAGACATTATGAAAATAGATAATTTTCATATATCCTATAAAAAAAATGATTTTGAAGAGGAGAAGGTTACAGCAGAAATGCTTTTAAATTATTCAAAAAAAATAAGATCCAAAGAAAAACTTTATGGTACAACTTTATTTGGTCCTCAAAGAGATGATATAGAATTTTTTATTGGCGAAAATTCTATGAAATATTTTGCTTCTCAAGGTCAGCAAAGAGCTGCTGTTTTAGCACTTAAATTAAGTGAAATAGAAATATTTAAAAAGAATACTGGGGAAACACCAATATTACTTTTAGATGATGTATTTAGTGAATTAGATAAAAAGAAAAAAAATAATTTACTTAAATATATAGAAGATGATATTCAAACAATTATTACGACAACCGATTTATCTAATATTAGTGTTAAAATCAAGAGAAAGTCAAAATTAATAGAAATAGAAAATGGTGAAATAATGAGTGAGAAAGAGGTGTAATGCGTGGAGGAAAAAGTAGAACATTATGATGCTTCGGACATACAAGTTTTAGAAGGCTTAGAAGCAGTAAGAAAAAGACCTGGAATGTATATTGGTACAACAGATGTTAAAGGACTTCATCATTTAGTATGGGAAATTGTAGATAATGCAATTGATGAAGCATTAGCTGGGTTTTGTAAAAATATTGAAATTATTATCAATAAAGATAATTCTATCACAGTTAAAGACGATGGACGTGGTATTCCAGTAGATGTTCATCCTAAAACAGGAGTATCTACCGTAGAAACCGTTTATACTGTACTTCATGCCGGAGGAAAATTTGGAGGTGGAGGATACAAGGTATCTGGTGGACTTCATGGTGTAGGAGCAAGTGTCGTTAATGCACTTTCTACATCTGTCGTGGTAACTGTTTATAAAAATGGGAAAATATATGAAGCAAAATTTGAAAATGGTGGTAAAACATCTCAAAAACTAACTATAATTGGTGATTGTGATGTTAATCGTACAGGAACAACAGTAACATTTAAACCAGATGCTAATATTTTTGATACAACAGTTTATGATTATGAAACTCTTAAAATAAGAACAAGAGAACTTGCTTTCTTAAATAAAGGTTTGCGTTTAACTTTGAGAGATGATCGTGATAATGAAGATACTACTGGAGATACATTTTGCTATGAAGGTGGTATTTCTGAATATGTCCGCTTTATAAATCAAGGAAAAACACCAATTCATGAGGATATTATTCATTTAGAAGGAGAAGAGGACAGTGTTCAGTTTGAAGTTGCTCTTCAGTATAATACAGGTTATAATTCAAATATTTATTCTTTTGTAAATAATATTAACACTCATGATGGTGGAACTCATGAAGATGGTGTTAAAAGAGCACTTACTAGAGTGATTAATAGTTATGGAAGAAAATCTGGTATTTTAAAAGAAAAAGATGAATCTTTAACTGGTGATGATGTACAAGAAGGTCTTACAATGATTATCTCTTGTAAACATCCAAATCCACAGTTTGAAGGTCAAACAAAAGGTAGACTTGGAAATTCTGAAGTAAGAAAACTTGCAGATAATGTATTTTCATCTGGTTTTGAAAGATTTTTAATGGAAAATCCAGAGGAAGCAAAAACAATAATTAATAAAGCTATGCTTGCGTGCCGTGCAAGGAATGCAGCTCGTAAAGCAAGAGAAATAACACGAAAAAGTGATCTTCAAACTACAAGTTTCTTTGGAAAATTATCGGATTGTAAAAGTAAAGATCCAAGTGTATCTGAAATATTTATCGTCGAAGGGGATTCAGCAGGTGGTTCTGCTAAAAAAGGAAGAGACTCTATGACACAGGCAATCCTTCCACTTCGTGGGAAAATATTAAATGTTGAAAAAGCAAGATTAGATAGAGCTTTAGGTAATGAAGAAATTAGGACAATTATAACTGCTTTTGGTACTGGAATAGGTGAAGAATTTGATTTATCAAAATTAAGATATGACAAAATCATTATCATGACCGATGCCGATGTCGATGGTTCTCATATTAGAGTATTACTTTTAACTTTATTTTATAGGTTTTTTAGACCGATTGTTGAAGCAGGACATGTCTACGCAGCTCAGCCACCATTGTTTAGAATTATGCATGGTAAAACTCGTAAATATGTACTTGATGAAGCTGAAAAAGAAGAATATTTAAATAAGTTAGATGAAAATGTACGTTCTCGTGCCGAAATAGCTCGTATGAAAGGTCTTGGAGAAATGGACGCTGAAGAATTAAATGAAACAACGATGGATATTGAAAAACGTGTCCTTCGTAAAATTACTGTAGATGATTGTGTAGCTGCAGATGCGATGTTTGCTAAATTAATGGGTGAGGAAGTAGAACCTAGACGTGCATTTATTGAAGAAAATGCAAGATACGTTAAGAATTTGGATATATAGGAGGTGTCTTAAATGGAAAACAATGAAGTAAATAAAACAGATGAATTTAGTGGTACTTTCCATGAAAGAGATAGTCATGCAATTAATGATATTGTTAAAGAAATATCAGATTCTTTCCTAGATTATTCTATGAGTGTTATTACATCTCGTGCGATTCCAGACTTACGTGATGGATTAAAACCTGTTCATAGACGTATCTTATGGTCTATGTTTGAAGAAGGAAATACACCTGATAAACCACATAAAAAATCAGCAACTACGGTTGGATATGTTATGGGACATTATCATCCACATGGAGACTCTTCTATTTATGATGCAATGGTTCGTTTAGCACAAGATTTTAATCAGAGATACATGATGGTTGATGGTCATGGTAACTTTGGTAACATCGAAGGTGATGGAGCAGCTGCTTATCGTTATACAGAGGCAAGACTTTCTAAAATATCTTTGGAAATGCTTAGAGATATAAGGAAAGAAACTGTTGATATGATGCCAAACTTTGATGAAACTAGTCCAGAACCTACCGTTTTACCTTCTAGATTTCCTAATGTTTTAGTAAATGGTTCTATGGGAATTGCTGTTGGTATGGCAACCAATATTCCACCACATAATTTAAGTGAAGTTATTGATGGATGTATTGCTTATATTGATAATGAAGATATTGATACGGATGGATTAATGAAATATATTAAAGGACCAGATTTTCCAACAGGCGCTTTAATTCTTGGAAATTCGGGTATTAAAAAAGCCTATGAAACGGGTAGAGGAAGTATAACTATTCGTAGTAGAGCTTATATTGAAGAACATGGAAATCATAGTCAAATTGTAGTAACAGAGGTTCCTTATGGTGTTAATACGATGGAACTTAAAAATAAGGTTGCTGAACTTGTTCATAATAAGATTATTGAAGGAATATCTGACTATCATACGGATTTAAAAGATGGCGTAAAAATCACTATTACTTTAAAGAAGGATGCTAATCCACAAGTTGTTTTAAATAATTTATATAAACATACGAATTTTCAAGTTAATTATGGAATTATTTTCTTAGTAATTGATAATGGTACTCCTAAAACGTTAAGTTTAAAAGAAATTATTTCTAAATATATTGATCATCAAAAAGAAGTAATTATAAGAAGAACAAAATATGATTTAGGAAAAGCAGAAGATAGAGTTCATATTTTAGAAGGACTTAAAATAGCACTTGATAACATTGATGAAGTTGTTAGTATCATTAGAAATTCTAAATCTGATGAAGAAGCTCAAAATAAATTGATGGAAAGATTTGGTTTATCTGAAATACAAGCTAAGAGTATTTTGGATATGAGACTAAGAAGATTAACTGGTTTAGAAAGAGATAAAGTTGAAGCAGAATTAGCTGAATTATTAGCAGCTATTGAAGAATATAAATCAATTTTAGCGTCTGAAGAGAAAATCAAAAATATTATTAAAGAAGAAATGCTTGAAATCAAGAAAAAATATGGCGATGAAAGAAGAACTGAAATTGATATGACTGCTATTGATTATATTGAAGATGAGTCTTTAATCCCAGTTGAAGATATTGTTGTTTCTTTAACAAATAAGGGCTATATTAAACGTATTACAACAGATACTTATAAAACTCAAAATAGAGGTGGAGTAGGTATTAAAGGAATGACAACCAATGAAGAGGATTTTGTTGATCAAATGATTACGATGACAACTCATGATTATTTGTTATTCTTTAGTAATAAAGGTAGGGTATATCGTATTAAAGGATATGAAGTACCATTATTTAATAGGCAGTCTAAAGGTTTACCTATTGTTAATTTATTGTCACTTGATAAAGAAGAATCTATTAAAACAATGCTTAAAGTAGAAAATGAAGATCCTAATAAATATTTAATATTCTGTACAAGAAATGGTCTTGTTAAGAGAACAGCTTTATCAGAATTTGATAATATTAGAAATAACGGTAAAATTGCAATATCTTTAAAAGAAGATGATGAACTTGTTTCTGTTAAGAAAACTGCTGGAGAAAATGAAATTTTAATTGCTTCTTCTAATGGAAGAATGATTCATTTCATGGAAAATGAAATTAGAGTTATGGGAAGAACTGCATCTGGAGTTCGAGGAATTGATGTAGGAGATGGCATTTGTGTTGGTCTTGAAGTTGCACAAAAAGATGAAGAAGTTTTAGTAGTAACAGAAAAAGGATACGGAAAACGAACAAATGTTGGTGAATATAGAATGACTCACCGTGGAAGTAAAGGAGTTAAAGCATTAAATATTACAGAAAAGAATGGAAATATTGTTTCATTTAAGATAGTTCATGGTGATGAAGATTTAATGATTATGACTGATAGTGGCATTATGATTCGTTTATCAATTGGTCAAATATCTTCTATGGGTAGAGTAGCGCAAGG
>CACZQZ010000019.1 GCA_902783405.1 uncultured Erysipelotrichaceae bacterium | reverse complement strand
TTGGCAAACTCAATAAGTTTTGCTCTATCACTAAGTCCTTCTGTATTTTCATCAACTTTTGTATTTTCGCCAATATTATTATATTCAATTTCTCTTTCACTTTTTTTATCTTTTTGACTTTCTAATGATTGTTTCCTATAATCATCCAAAGCTTTTCTTTCAAGTTCTTCAGCTTTATATTTTGCATCCACCATCTGTTTTGTTGCATCATTCCAACATTGTGAAGAAGAGAAATTTGCTTTTCCTAGAACATTTAAGGTAGTATCTACAATCAATAAAACAAAAAATACAGCTACTGCAGCAAACATTCTTCTTACAATTCTACCACCTTGCATGATTTGATCTGGATTAGATGCTGTTATCATCTTTATGACATCTAGCATTGCCATAATAATTAAAACAATCGGAACAACCACTCTAATCAAATAAAAAGCATTTTTTATCATATAAATTGTTTGCAAGGAAGCTGCTGTATTACAAATTGAATCAAAATCTAAAATATTTATCATATATTCCACCACTATTTTTATTATATCGTATTTTTTTTTGAGAAACAATATTGACAAAGAAAAAATATTATGTTAATATAATTGGCACTCGAAAAGAAATGGTTTTAAGAAGGTGATAATGTGAAAGAACTTGAAGAATTATTAGAAGAACTAGAAAATAATATTACTGAAATAAAAAAAGAAATTCAAAGAAAAATATTATTTAAAGAAGAAATTCAAAAGAAATGTTTATCACAAATTTTATTGTCGGAACAAAAACAAGAAATTCCATTATACAACCAAAAATAATACAAAAAATGTATTATTTTTTTATTTTTTGGAAAAGTAATAATGTAGTCTGTCAAAGGAGATGTTTTTATGTTTATAAAATTGAAAAAAAAACTATCCTTACTGCTTCTTATATTTATCTTACCCATAAATGTTCTTGCCTATTCTGATTATATCATCGCTAGTGGTGAAAATATTGGCATTGAACTAAATGCTAAAGGAATTATCATTGTAGGTACATATGAAACTGAAGAAAAAAATGCTACATCTTCTTTTAAAATCGGTGATATCATCACAAAAATCGAAAATAAAACTGTATCTACAATCGATGAAATGGCCAATACAATTAATGAAATGGTAAAAGATAATCAAATAAACATCACTTTTATTAGAAATGGAAAAGAAAAAAATACTGTTTTAAAATTATCTAAAGTTGGAAATATTTATAAAACAGGATTATATGTTAAAGACAGTATTACAGGTATTGGAACACTTACTTATATTGATCCCAATACAAAATTATTTGGTGCCTTAGGACACGAAATTATTGAAAAAAATTCAGGAATTCTTTTGGAAATTAAGGATGGTAAAATTTTCTCATCTACAGTTACTGGAATAGAATCTAGTACTGAAGGATCTCCTGGAGAAAAAAATGCTAGATATGATAAATCCCTTATTAAGGGCAGTATTTTTGAAAACACAACACAAGGTATTTTTGGAAATTATTTTGATGATATAAAAGGAAAATTATACAAAGTAGGTAAAGAAGAAGATATCCATGTAGGAAAAGCTATGATTAGAACAGTTATGGAAGATAACAATATTAGTGAATATGAAATCAACATCAAAAAAATAAACCATAATAATCAAAAAAATAAAAACTTTGTTTTCGAAATTACAGACGAAAAATTACTTACAAAAACAGGTGGTATTATTCAAGGTATGAGTGGTTCACCTATTATTCAAGATGAAAAAATTGTTGGTGCTGTTACACATGTAGTTGTAGATCATCCTGAAAAAGGATATGGAATTTTTATTACAAATATGCTAAAAGAAGCAGAAAATTAAAAAGAGATGAAAAATCTCTTTTTTATTTTACTTGATAAGTATAATGCTTTTTTTCGTAAGTAATTGTTATTTGTAAATTCCCATTAATTTCTGTATTCGTTTTTGTATCTTTCAAATTTTCACTAATATATCCTCCGTCTTGCAAAGTTGAAAGAGTAATCGTAATGCTTCTACCCTCAACGGTTGGAAGTGAATCTGGGTGATCAATTGCCCAATCATTTGCCGCAGCTTTAATGTTTTCTATTTGGGCTTCATTTATCGTTTTCTGACTTTTTTTCACTTCTTTTTGTATAATAGGTGAAACCATCGTAACCAAAAGAACTAAAATAACAATAACACCTAATAATTCTAATAAAGTAAATCCATTTTTTTGTTTCATCTTTTTACTCCCCTACTTTATAAATTAGTTTTCCATCTTGATAAGAAATAGTAATCGGTGTACTATTTGGAAATTTTTGTCTTGTTTTAGGATTTACAATCCCATCAGATATATATCCACCATCAATTAAAGTTTGTAATGTAATCTCTATTTTTTTATCACTAGATTTTGTTGGAAGTTCTCCTAGGTGGCTTGCACCATATTGTCTTGCAGCAGATTCTATATTTTTAATTTGTTGTTGATATAAAGTTTCCCTTGATTTAGATATATCTTTATTTATAATTGGTATAATAATTGATCCAAGTAATGCTAATATAGCAATGACAGCAAGCAATTCTATCAAAGTAAATCCTTTTTTTTCCATTTTTACACATCCTCGTCTATATTAAGTATAATGTATTTTCACATTTTAGTCAATTCATAATAAAAAGGTTTTTACAAACCTTTTTCTTTATACATTCACATTATGGTAAACATTTTGAACATCTTCTATATCATCAAGTAAATTCAAAAGTCTATCAAATATTTCTTTGTCTTCATCTACAAGAGTTACTCTATTTTGTGGAAGATAAGCAACTTCATCGATATCAAAAGAAATATCTTTTATCTTAAGTAAAGCA
>CACZQZ010000018.1 GCA_902783405.1 uncultured Erysipelotrichaceae bacterium | reverse complement strand
TTAACACATCGCCCTCTCAAGGCGACATTCACGGGTCCGAATCCCGTACAGACTACCAAGTATAAAGTAACTAGATAGGAATATCTAGTTTTATTATTTTTTTAAGATTCAACTTTGGAATTTGACATATCTTGAAAAACATGATAGATTGTAAACAGAATGTGAGGAAAAGGGGGGGATTGTATATGGACGAAATTTTATTTGATGAAAATACGTTTGTAAATCCATATCAAACAGCTTTTCATATGATTAAGGAAGCTTTTTCTAAAGAACATGTTGATTTACAACCGTCGTTAGAAAAATGTAATCTTTTTATAGGATCAGATTGTGTTATTTTACATAAAATTAATCCACAAAAGGGAGTTTTGTTTCAAAGCTCAAGTACATCCAAAGAAATAGATGTACATCAATATATAGAACAATACTTAGATAATTTCAAGAATAATCTGAAAATTTATGATTCTAATATAAATAATGAAGATATAAAAAGACTTACATTTGTTCCTTTAAAAACATCAGATAGCAATTATTTGATGACAATAGTTAATAGTGAATTATATGGAAAATATAATGATATCTTTATGAAAATCATTATTGATACTTATGAGATGATATTAGAAAAAAAAGAATATGAAGAAAAGTTAAAAAATAGTAGAATTATTGATGAATTAACGAATTTATATAATCGAAACGGTTATATAGAAAGGATAGAATCAGAAGAAGTAAATGAAACTTTATCTTTTTCTATAGCAGACTTATTTAGATTAAAATATGTGAATGATAATTTTAGTCATATTTCAGGAGATAATTATATCTCTATTGCTGCAGATTTACTAAAAAAAGTCTTTATGGTAGACAGTGATCAAGATAATAAAATTTATCGTATTGGTGGAGATGAATTTGTTATTATGTGCTCTAATAAAAGTGCTGAGTATATTGAAGAATGTCTTGAACTAGTTAATGAACTATTATCACAAATATCAAATAATGATATAAGAGATGTCAATTTTTGCTTAAACTATGGTGTATCTTCTACGGAAGAAGGAATAAATTCTTTCAGTGAATTATATTCTTTAGCTGATGAAAGACAAAAAGGTGATAAAACTAAAAAATACCTGGATTTAGGTATTGAAAGAAGAGGATAAGAACTAGTTTATAACTAGTTTTTCTTTTCTTTTTGATATAGAGTTAGGAGAGTATTATGATAAGTAAAGTACTTAAAAAAAATATAAATATGATTATTTTTATTATGTTATCTTTTTTAACTATTTTTTTTGTTTATCATGATGACTTTTTATATTCTAAAGAAATTATGAAGATAACAAGTATCAAAACGGAAAAAATAGATGAATCACAAAACGCTTTTGGTCTAAAAGAAAAGTATTATTATCAAAAGATCAAAGGAGTAATTACCAATGGAAAAAATAAAGGTAAAACAAAAACAATAGAATATGAAGAAACATATTCTTCTGTGGTTACTGACAAATATAGAGTAAATGATAAGGTATTTATTAGTGACCATGACATAGATGGTCTTAAAAGAGATATCTATATTGTTATATTATTTATTATTTTTATTGCTTTACTTTATTTGATTGGAAAATATAAAGGTTTATTATCATTACTTAGTGTTGTTTTAAATTTTATCATCTTTTGTATTGGAATTGATCTATATTTTAAAGGGATTAATCTTTTACTCCTTTGTATAGTAGAATCCATACTTTTTTCAATATTATCTTTATTTATTGCAGGAGGCATTAATAAAAAGACAATTTCAGCGATTATATCGGTTATGGTGTCTGTTATAACATTACTTGTTTTATTACTTATTGTGGTATATACAACAAATTATTCAGGAATCTATTTTAACGAACTAAGTTTTTTAACGGTACCACCAGAAGATATATTGATTCCAGAATTATTTATTGGAACCATTGGAGCTATTATGGATGTAGCTATTACAATATCTTCAGCTATTTCAGAATTGATAGAAAAAAATAAGAATATTAGTACTTATAATTTAAATAAATCATCAAAACAAATAGGTAAAGATATTATGAGTACGATGAGTAATGTATTATTTTTTACATATCTATGTGGTGGACTTCCTATTTTTGTGTTAGCTTTTCGAAATGGATACTCTATTTATAATTATATTACTACTAATTTTACGTTAGAATTAACACGATTTTTAGTAGGTAGTATTGGTATTGTTATGACAATTCCTATATCATCTTTTATTTCAATTAAAATATTTAAAAGAGGTGCAAAATGAATAAAATTTTAATGCTAATATTATTTATTTTGATGATTTATATTGATAGGAAGAGGGGAGTTAAATTATTCTTTTCCTTGCTCTTAAATTTTATTATTTTAATGATTATATTTTATATGACTGCGATTGGTTTTAATCCAATTATATGTTCTCTTTTGGGATGTTTTATTATTAGTCTGATTATTCTATACTTTGTAAATGGAAAAAATATTAAGACAAAGTCTTCTTTAATATCTATTTGTATCGTTTTGATATTACTCGTTTTTTTAATTTTTGGTATGACATATTTATCTAGAATTGCAGGATTTGGTTATGAATCGTATGAAGAAATTAATATGTTTTCATATGATGTGAAAATTGATTTTACAGAAATTGCTATTTCACTTATTTTAATTAGTTTAATTGGAGCAACAGTAGATGCATCAATCGCTGTTTCATCTGCACTTTACGAAGTATATGAAAATAACAAACATTTATCGTTTAAAGAATTATATCAGTCTGGAATTAATATTGGAAGAGATATTTTATGTACGAACACAAACACTCTTTTATTTGCTTTTTTAGGTGATTTTATGACTTTAGTAATTTGGTTTTATAAAGGGCATTATTCATTTTTAGATGTTATAAATAATAAGACTTTCTGCGCAGAATTTATCAGAATTTTGTTTAGTGCAATTGGATGCGTTATGGTAATACCAATAACATCTTATGTTACTTCAAAATCTATTTTAAAACTAGGAAAAGAAAAGACTATTTTCGATATAAAAGATTGATATAATGATTTATAGAAATTAGAAAGGAATGATTATGAAAGTAGCAATTCGTTATTATTCTAGAGGTGGAAATATTCAAAATTTTGCTAGAGACATTATAAAAATGTAACATATTGTTACATTTTTTTTGGCAAATCAATTTTTGTGTTTGCATCATCTTCTAAGAGGGTAGGATGATCTAAAATATATTGCAATAACTCTAATGATTTAATTAAATAAAAACCATCCGCAACTCTTTCATCAAAAGCAACACCCCAGTCACAGACTTTTCTAATTTCTTTGATTCCATCTTTATCTACTACTTCTTTATCTTTAATTTCACCCATTGTAACTAGTGAAGAACATGTTCCAAAATTAGTAATATTATGATGAATGGCATTACTTTTTATAGAACCTAAATTAGATACAATAGTACTACTATAGTAAAGATTATCTTTTACTAAAGAAGAAGGAAGTATTCCTTTATCATCACACCATTTAAGCAATCCAACAACTGGTATTCTAATGATATTTGGTAGTTTTCCTAGTGTATCAATCGCATCATTAGCGCCTTCCTTTTTACTTGTTTTATTTCGAACACCATCTACTTTTTCTTTAATAAAGTTACTGATGGAATCGATATTGTCATTTTCTTTTATGGGTACCATAATCATAATTTCTTCTGCTTTATCATTGAAAGCAACTTTAGCAACAAAGGAAATAACAACATCATTATGTTCAAAAACGTGTCTATTTTGTACAAATCTATTTAATTTATTACGATTATAAAAGACTTTACCAAGAGCCATAACAAATGCGTGGAAAAAAGTAATATGAATACCATTTTGTTTTTTCTCATTTATGTATTTTACTAAATTCGTTACATCGATATTTGGATGAGAATAAACAAAACTATCACATCTTCTTGGCTTCAAGTCTATCATAATTTGTTCCATTCCATTTAAGTTTTTGATTCTTTTTGCATTTCTACTACTCAACTGTATCACTCCTATCTTATTGTTATTATAACATAGATTTGATTTAATATAGATATAAATTTACTAGAAAAGTTAAATGTTATGGTATAATAGGATTAGTATAATTTTTAAAAGTAGTGGAAAAGGAGATATATGAAAATAGATGTTACACATATTATAGATTATTTTTCTTATAATTCAACAGTTGTTTTATCTTACTTTTTTATTTGTCTATTTATCTTGATTATAAATAAAATAAGTAAAGATAGAGTGAATCATTTTTTAGTATTTAGAAAAGGTAATATTTTAAATCCAATGAATTATATAAGATTAGTTGCTTCTGGATTATGTCATCAAGATTGGTCTCATTTTCGAAATAATTTTGTTATGATTTTACTTATGGGACCTATGTTAGAAGAAAAATATGGAAGTATTCCACTGCTTCAAATGATTGTAGCAACATCTATTATTAGTGGTTTATTTCATTTGATTTTTTATAAGGGCGGTGCGATAGGTGCCAGTGATAATGTTTATATGATGGTTGCTCTTTGTTCTGTTACCAATATTACTAGTGGTAAAATACCAATTACTTTAATTTTAATTTTCTTCTTTTATATTGCGGATGAAATAATAAAACAATTTTCAAATAAAAAGGATCATATTTCTCATGATAGTCATATTGTCGGTGCGATTTGCGGCTTTGTTTATGGATACTTTTTACTTTAAAAAACTTTGAAAAAATTCAAAGTTCTTTTTTTAAAATATCTAAAATATGTCTTCCTGCACCTAATAATTCTTTTCTTTCACAAGTTTTAAAATGATAATCTAAGAATATTTTAAAGGTTTCGTCATCCATTTGATTTATGGTTTTCTTCATGTATTCAGCACATCCATCTTGAGACACAATTTTAATTCTTTTAAGGTCACATACATCTTTTAAATCATCGATGTCTTCTAGTCTTACAAAAGAGTATAAATCATCTTGTTTAGGTGTTATATTGTAATTTTCATCTAATAAATGATTATTTATAGATTCTTTGATATTTCCCTCTATAAAACCGTGCGTTATAATAGCATATTCATTCATACAGTAACTGATGAAGATGTATCCGCTTTTTTTGGTAACTCTTTTAGCTTCCTTTAAAGCTTTTATTTTTTCTTCTTTAGAAATCAAGTGATACATAGGACCAAATAAAAGTGTAATATCATATGTATTATCTTTTATTTTTTTTAAATTTATGGCATTTCCAAGCATACAAGGAATATTCTTTTTTTCAATTTCTCTTAAATTATGTTTTACAAGTTCAACAGCTGTTACATCATATCCTTCATCATGTAATTTTTTTGAATATCTTCCTGTTCCAGCACCAATATCTAAAATTTTATCTCCTTCTTCTAAAAAATGATGAATATATTTCATGGCTGTTAAAAATTCTATTTGGCCATGTTTTGTAGTTAGTCTTTTCTCTTCATTAAACTTATTATAATATTTAATTAAATTTTCTTCATTCATAAGCATCACAGTATTATCATACCATAAAAGTATTATTTATAAAAGTTTGAAAAAAGAAATATTATGTAGTATAATTTTTCTAGGAAAGAGGTTATTATGAACGTATATTTTTATAAAGAAAAAAATACTGGAAATGTTATTGTATCAAAAAATATATTAGATGATGAAAATTTTATCTTATTAAAAGTAAATGATGAGGATGCATCTTTAGAAAAGCATGTTCCTATATATGAAATAGAAGAAAATAAATTAATTGTTAAAGTAGGAGAAATACTTCATCCTATGATAGAAAATCATTATATTATGTGGATTGCTTTAGTTTCTAAGAATGAAATAGTTATTCATTATTTAAAACCTGAAGATGATCCAGTAACAGAGTTTGAATACAAAGAAAAAGCTACTATTTATGCTTACTGTAATGTTCACGGACTTTGGAAGTCTAGTGTAAAATAGGAGGTATTATGGATAAAGATATTGATACTGCAGTTTTAAATGCGGCCGCAAATGTTGAAGTGGAAACAGGAGATATTCCTAAGCAAACTCTTAATGAAATAAAAGATTATCTGTTATCTGAATTGAGTGGTAAGGAAGATTTAGAATCTATACAAATAGATCAATTATCAGAAAATCAAAGGGAGATGGAAAATGGAAGGTCAAAATAGTTCAAAATATTGTTATGAAAATGGAACTCTAATCAATAAATTCCATACAGATAATAAAGAAATACTTAAGTTAGAAGAAATCAAGTATTCCGTTACAAGAATAGCTGAAATAGAAAATGCTATTACAAATGAAAATGAAGAATTTTTAAAAAATTTTAGACATATGAATTATGTTACAAATTATCTAAATATTCATAAGTATATTTTTGGTGATATTTATGATTTTGCTGGAGAAATTAGAGATGAAGCAATTCATAAAACAAACGAGCCATATTTTCCTGGCGTAACACCTTTTTGTTATCCAAGTTTTATCTTTGATAATTTAAGCGATTTACTTTCAAAAATGCATAATCATATTCAAAGGATTAAAACCAGAGAAGAATTAATTAATTTTTTAGTTTCTTACTATATAGAGATTAATATGGTACATCCATTTAGAGAAGGTAATGGTAGAACACTTAGAACATATATGAAATTATTTGTTCATGAAGTAAATGAAATACTTCCTTTTGAAGATGTAGAGATTAATTATTCTCTTTGGACTAAGGAAGATAGGCAAAACTTGCTAAAAGCAACGATTGAGTCAACGTATAGTGACAGTTGTGAAAAATTAATACCTTTTTTTGACAAGGTTCTTACATATAAAGAAAATAAAAATATAAAAAAATAAGACGAAAGTCTTATTTTAATTTATTCTTTAATATACTTATATATTCATCGATTTTATCAAATTCATTTGTACGTAAATTTTCAGTTTTTATTTTAAAATTTAAAAGTAATGTTATGATGACAAAGATGAAAGTTGTTATAATTAAAATAGTTCCAAGAATATAAAAGTCAAAACATAATAATCCTATACCAAAACAAAGTGCTAGAAAAGTGAATAAAAATAAAAAAGTATATTTTGTTCTTTCAGCTAGTTTTTCTTCCAATAAAAAATTTTTTCTCCTTAAGTATTTGACTTGTTCATCCATGGTTAAATGAAAAGTACCTATAATATTATCATAAATGATGTCACTTTTATTTTTATCTGGATCAATTACAAATGTCATTTTTTCTTCTTTTTTCATAAAAATCCCCCTGTATACAAAGTTTTTTTGTTACTAGTTATTATAACATACTTTTAGTATTTGTAAAGAAAAAAAGATATAAAATATATCTTTATTCAGAAATATAATCATTTTGAAAAAGAGGTAAGAAGATATTGATAATTTTATATAGTTCATCATGATTTTCAATATTAGTAATTGTATATTGATTATTTTTATTTTTTTTGGTTTTTACGAACTTTGCTTGATCAAAAACTTGATCATCATTTACTTCGAATAACATCATGTATTCTTCGTCATAGTAATCTAATATTTCAGCGACAACATAACTTCCTTGATTAGATAGAGTAATAATATCACCTTTATCAATTATTTTCATAAATTTTTACCTCCTAATTCTTGATTTGATGGAATGACATTGTCTACACTATAAAATCCTTCTTTACCATTTTCATTTCCGGCTAAATAAGAGGTGATTGTTCCTCCAGCAGCTTCATATTTTTGTATATCTTCATCATTTCTTGCAACGACAATTTCATCATTTGGAAGGGTATAGACAATACCAACTGTACTTCTTTCTTTATCCTTTTCAAAAAGAGGATGTTTTCCATTAGTTTCTCTAGTAGCATCATATTCATTAGAATAGATTTGAGCTGAATCGTCAATAGTAAAAGAATCACCTAATTGTAAAGATGAAATATCATCTTCAGAATTTGCAGTATAGTCTTCATTAATTACACCAATATCTACTGGTTCAATCTGTGATAATGCTTCATTATTTTGTATAACTACATCTTCTTTTGTTTCCTTAGATATTTCTTTTTTCTTTGTTTCATTTGATACTTCATTTTCTTCTTTTATTTTTTCATTTTGTGCATTAGCAACTTGATCTTCATTAAAAATGACAATCTCTGGTTCATTTAAATCATCGTTATTTGTATTTGATTCGATTTTCGTTTGAGTTTGAAGTGCTTTTTGACCTTTTTTTAGTCCAAAGATAGATACGGTTGTTGCAATACCAATGGTTGCTGCAATAGCAATTCTTTTTAATTTTTGTTTCATACTTAATTTTTTCTTTTTATCGATATTTGTAATAACTATTTTCTCTGGATTTTCTATAGGCACTTGGTTATCTTTTAAATCCGGTTCGTTTTCTTCTAATTGCCTTTTTTGATTATTTAAGTAACACAATTTCCCGAAATTTGACATAGAATATTTTTTATCACCCATAGGAACATATCCATCTTCTGCATTTTTAGGAAGTGCTTTTATATTTTTTATTTCTTTTTTAACTTCTTTTAATCGATCTTCTTCTTTTGTTTCTTCATCATTTTCTTTAGTAGGATGAATATCATAGTTCATAAGTTTGTTATAAATTTGTAAGTATTTTGAATTTAATACTTTCTTTTGTGCGACTAAATTTTCATATTCATCTAATAGAGTTTCATCAATTTGTTTTTTTCTTCCTTCAGCGTTCTTTGTTTCTACTTTGTTATTAGAACTCTTTTTAGATAATTTTTCAATTGTTTGAATTTTGCTTGTAAGAACATTAAATTCCGAGTAAACTTTTAAATATTGTGTAAGTGTGTCTATATCTTTCTTATCTAGTTTAACAGATTCTTTGTTTAGTAAGTCAATTTCTTCTAACAAATCATTCATTTTTTTGACATATTCTAATCCTTCATCTTTAGCTTTTTGAAGGAAAATGATACTATCTTTATCAGCTTTTTGAATCTGCTCTCTTATTTTAGAAAATCTTTCTTGTATTTCATTTAATTCTTTTGTTTTTTGGGTAATTTTTTGAATTGATTCTATT
Organism: uncultured Erysipelotrichaceae bacterium; assembly: GCA_902783405.1. Lineage (GTDB taxonomy): Bacteria > Bacillota_I > Bacilli_A > RF39 > UBA660 > RUG12867. The sequence continues at coordinate 6,021 of CACZQZ010000018.1, read as the reverse complement.
TGTATTTGAATCATTTTTACTTTTTCTTCGGCATTCATTTTGATTCCTCCCTTATTATTTATATTATAACATGAAATGAAATAATTCATTGATAAAAAAGTGGATTTAACAAAAACTTTACATTTTACAAAGAGATGTTCATGTGATAGAATATAAAAAATCAAATGGAGGGATAATATGATTAAAGAGAAAAAAAGAGGGAATTTAATTATTATATCTGGACCTACTTGTGCTGGTAAAGATACCGTTATTAAAGAATTATTAAAAAAACGTGAAAATACCGTTTGTCCTATTTCTTATACATCGAGAAAGATTCGAAAAGGAGAAGTAAATGGTGTAGATTATTATTTTATAACAAGAGAAGAATTTGAAAGAAAAATTGAAAACAATGACTTTTTAGAATATGCGAAAGTAAGATATGGAGAATATTTTGGAACCCCTAAAAAAGAATTAGAAGAATTATTATCAAATGGAAAAGACGTAATTTTAGAAATTGATGTACAAGGGGCAAGTCAAGTAAAAAAACTTTTTCCAGAAACTATTTTAATTTTTATTTTGGCCCCTTCTATGGAAGAGTTAAAACGACGTATCAAACAAAGAGGCGCTGAAAAAAATATTGAAGAAGTAATTGATCGTTTTAAAACAGCTTATAAAGAAATTCAGAAAATTAAAAAATATAATTATGTTGTTGTGAATGATGAAATAGAAAAAGCAGTTCAAAAGATTGAAGCCATTTTGATTTCAGAAAAGTGCAGAGTAGATCGTATTGAAGAATTATATGTTCAAAATGAAGAAGAATTTATGCATGAACTACTTATGGATGAATATTTTGAAAATAAAGAGAAAAAAATAACAGATATATAAAATTTCACAAAAAATTCATATTCATATGATAAAAATTATGTTGGAGGGATTTTATGAAGGTACTTATTGTAGATGATGAAGAATTAATTCGAAATGTTATAAAAGAATATGCATCCTTAGAAAATTATGAATGTATGGAAGCAGAAAATGGAATAGAAGCTTTAGATATGATTGAAAATGAAGATGTTGATGTTATCATATTAGATATCATGATGCCAAAAATGGATGGCTTTACTTTCTATAAAAAATTAAAAGAAATAAAAAATATACCAACGATTATTTTATCAGCCAGAGGGGAAGAGTATGATAAACTTATGGGTTTTGATTTAGGTATTGATGATTATATGACCAAACCTTTTAGTCCAAAAGAACTTATGGCTAGAATTAAAGCTGTTATGAAAAGATATACCAGTTTTCATGAAGTTTTTACATATGAAACATTAAAAGTCGATGATACTGCCCATATGGTGACTATCGACGATAAACAAATAAATTTAACACCAAAAGAATATGAACTATTACTATTTTTTATTAAAAATAAAAATATCGCTTTATCTAGAGAGCAACTATTAAATAAAATTTGGGGATATGATTTTTTTGGAGATGACCGAACAATTGATACACATATTAAAATGCTTAGAAATAATTTAGGTAAATATAGAGATTTAATTGTTACAGTAAGAGCAGTAGGATATAAATTTGAAATTAAAGAATCTTAAGTCTAAAATATGGTTTTATTTATCTATTTTTGCCGGAATTATTTTACTATTTTTATGGTTCTTTCAGATTTTATTTTTAAATAAATTTTATGAATTAACCAAAAGAAAAACAGTTGAAGATGTTTCTAAAGAAATTAAAACTCACTATAATGATGAAGAGTATTTAAGTAAATTATCTTTTGAAAAACAAATCTGTATTCAAATTACTAAAAATGAAGAAATCATATATTCTTCTACTAATTATAATAGAGGGTGTATTTTAGATAATAATCATTCATCTCAATATTTTGATTTATTTAAAGAAAATTCAAGAGAAAATCAAACTTATAATATTATAAATCCTAGATTTAAAAATCAAACAATACTAAAAGGCATAAAGATAGACTCTGAAACTTTTGTTTTTGTTAGTACATCCTTAATGCCATTAGATTCATCCATTAAAATTTTAAAACAAGAATTTATCTTTGTAGCGCTTATTGTTCTTGTATTGGCTTTTTTAGTCGGATACTTTATTTCAAAAAAATTATCCGATCCTTTAGTTAAAATGAATAAAGCAGCTAAAAAATTGGCGAAAGGAAATTTTGATGTAACTTTTGATATCGAAACGGATATTGAAGAGATGAATGATCTTTCAAAAACATTGACATATACTAAAAACGAATTATCAAAATTAGAAGAACTTAGAAGAGATTTACTTGCTAATGTGGGACATGATTTAAAGACACCTCTTACAATGATTAAAGCATATGCTGAAATGGTAAGAGATATAACTTATAAAGATGATCAAAAAAGAGAAGAAAATTTAAACATTATTATTGATGAAACGGATCGTTTAACGGTATTAATTGAAGATATTATTGAATTATCTAAAATGCAGTCTGCTAAAGAAGAACTTTCTATGGAAAAAATCAAAGTACATGAAATGATTCAAAGTGTTCTTAAAAGATATGAAATTTTAAGTGAAACAGAAGGTTATAAATTTATTTATGAAAATAATAAAGAATATACTGTTTTAGGAAATCAAAAAAGAATTGAACAAGTTTTATTTAACTTAATTAATAATGCCATTAATTATACAGGAAAAGATAAAAAAGTATTCATTTTATTAGATGAAGAAAATGATAAAATTAAAATTAGTATTAAAGATACCGGGAATGGTATTAAAGAGGAAGATATACCATATATTTGGGATAAATATTATCATAATAGTAAAAAACATAAGCGAAATAAAGTTGGAACCGGTATAGGTCTTTCAATTGTAAAAAGTGTCTTAGAAAAACATGATGTTGAATATGGTGTTACAAGTAATCATAATGGAAGTATATTTTATTTTTATTTAAAAAAAGAAGATTCAAAGTAGAATTTTCTTTTATTTATGATAAAATTAAAAATGGGAGTGATTGATATGAAAAAAATAGGAATAATATGTTTAATCTTTTGTTTATTTTTAATAACGGGATGTGAAGAAGAAAAAGAAGTTAAAAAAAGTACAATTTTACATCATGCTGAGATAATAATCAAAGATTATGGAACGATTAAAGTTGAATTAAATGAAAGTGAAGCACCAATAACGGTACAAAATTTCATAGACTTAGCAGAAAAAAATTTTTATGATGGATTGACTTTTCATAGAATTATTAAAGACTTTATGATGCAAGGTGGAGATGCTACCGGTACAGATAAAGAAAATATGACACATACCATTACTGGAGAATTTAGTGCAAATAGGATAAATAATTCTTTAAAGCATATAAGAGGTGCTATTTCTATGGCTAGAAGTAATGCTTATAATAGTGCTTCATCACAATTTTTTATAGTTCAAGAAGATAGCCCTCATTTAGATGGAAATTATGCTGCATTTGGTTATGTTACAGATGGAATGGATATTGTTGATAAGATATGCGATGAAACAGAAGTAACTGATGATAATGGAAGTGTATCTATAGAAAATAGGCCTGTTATTGAAACAATTAAGATAATGGATTAAATAAAATTATATTCAGTTATTTTATGTCTTATTGTCTAATGTTTGAGTAAACATTCTGGGAGGTGTTGGATTCTGTGGACTAAATTCTGCTAATACTACTTTGGAAATAAAACATCTGGAGGCGAAAGTCAAAATCATATCCACACGTATAGGAATTATTATACCAATACCATCAGTGGTAAATAGCACAAATGCCAAGTCATAATCACACTTTACAGGTGCAGTTTCAAGTACAACAGTATGTGCAAATTGCTTAAAAGTAGCGCTCAATACTCAAAATTCATATATAACATTATATATGTGGGAAAGAATTCCATAAACGAAATTTTAATTAAATTAAAAATTTTAAAAGCATCGAAAGATGTTTTTTTCATCATAAATTTACTTTTTATTTCATAAATGTTATAATGAACCTGAGGTATAAATATGAGACAAAAATATAATGAAGCATTTTTATATAAAGTGGTAAGACCAATTATTACCTTTTTGTTTATACATTTGTATAAACCTAAAATAATAGGAAAGGAAAATATTCCAAAAGAAGGCAGAATTATTTTGGCTGGAAATCATACAAATAATTTTGATTGTTTTCTTTTGATGTCTAGTACAAAAAGATGTATTCATTTCTTAGCTAAAGATGAATTATGGAAAGGCCCTAAAAGAATCATTTTTAGTCATTTAGGATTAATACCAGTAAATAGAAGAAAGAAAGATCCTAATTCTTTATTTATGGCTAAAAGCTATTTAGAACATGAAAAAGTAATAGGTATTTTTCCAGAAGGAACCTTTAGCAGAGATGGAAATTTATTACCATTTAAATATGGCGCTGTTAAAATGGCAGAGGATACCAATACAAGTATTATTCCATTTGCTATCAAAGGAAAATATAAAATTTTTTCAAAAGACTTACAAATCATATTTGGAGAAGAATTAAAAATAAAAGAAAATTTAGAAATAGAAAATAAGAAATTACAAAATAAAGTGAAAGAACTATTGAGGTGATATTATGTCTATATTCGATATTTTTAGAAAAAAGAAAAAATTAGCAGCTCCTTGGGAAAAATACTATACAGAAAAAGATTTGAAGTATAAAATACCAAATATTAGTATTTATGAACAAGTGAAAATGAGCAAGGAAAAATACCCAAACAATGTCGCTATTAAATATATGGGTAAAGAAATAAATTATACAAAATTACTAAAAAAAATAGATATTACAGCTAAAGGATTTTATGATTTAGGAATAAGGAAAGGAGATATTGTAACAATATTACTTCCAAATATTCCTGAAAGTTTAATTAGTTTATATGCATTAAATAAATTAGGCGCTATTGCTAATATGACACATCCTTTATCTGCTGAAGAAGAAATAAAACAAACATTAGAATCTACTAGAAGTAGATATTTAATTATCTATGATGCTATGTACAGTAAAATAGAAAGTTTTATTAAAAGTTCCGATGTAAAAAAAGTTATTTTTGTCTCTCCAGGAGACTCTTTAAATATCTTTAAAAATGTTGCTTATGATTTAAGTCAAATCACTAAATTTAAACATCATCCAAGAAATCCTTTATTTATAGAATGGACTAAATTTTATTTTCATGCAAGATTTAAATCAGATTTTAAACAGAAAAAATATGGAAAAGATACTCCTGCAGTTATTTTGCATAGTGGGGGAACTAGCGGTAAACCTAAAAATGTCGTTATTCAAAATAGAGCATTTATTTTTGCTGCTAAAGGAGAAGAAATTGATTTAATAAGACTAACAGAAGGGGATTCTGCTTTAGCAATTATGCCAAACTTTCATGGATTTGGACTTTCCGTTTTAATGCATACACCACTTGCACTTGGATGCTCTACTATTTTAGTACCAAAGTTTAATGCTAAAAAATTTGATACATTATTTAAACAAACAAGACCTACTTGTGTGTTAGGAGTTCCAACACTTTTTGAAGCACTTGCTAACTCTAACAATGAGAAAAATTTAGATTTATCTTTCTTAAAGTATGTCATTAGTGGAGGAGACTTACTACCAAGAAGCTTAGAAGAAAAAATAAACAAATACTTAGAAGATCATAACTCTTCTGCTAGAATTACTCAAGGATATGGACTTTCAGAAGCATTAGCTTGCGTTACTATGGCTCATGATCATATTAATAAATCAGGATCTGTAGGTATTCCTCTTGCTGGAAATCATATAAAAATTATTAATCCTTCTACAAGAAAGAAAGTGCCATTTAATGTAGTCGGAGAGATATGTGTTCACTCAAAAGCACTTATGATGGGATACTTAAACGATGAAGTAGAAACCAATGAAGCTTTACAACTTCATGATGATGGACATATTTGGCTTCATACTGGAGATTTAGGTTTTATGGATAAAGATGGTTTCCTATTTTATAAAGGAAGAATGAAGAGGATGATTATCACAAGTGGATATAATGTATATCC
>CACZQZ010000017.1 GCA_902783405.1 uncultured Erysipelotrichaceae bacterium | reverse complement strand
TGGAATATAGGAAGTTATACAAATAGTTATAAAGATGTGGAAGATGAGACAGTGACGGCTAAGGTAGGTACTTATAATGTTGCCGACTTAAAATTTGAAAATGATTTAGATAATTATTTTATTATGACACCAAAGACTTCTGGAATTGTATATATTTATGGGGCTAAGTTGTCTTATTATAAAGTAGGCAGAAATGCTGCTATTAGGCCTGCAATAAGTATAAAAAATTATAAAATACAAAGTGGAGAAGGAACGAAAAACAGTCCATATGAATTGGAGGGATTGAAGTGAAAAAATTAACTATTTTTATGGGAATTGTTGATTTCCTTATAGCAATATGCTTCTGTTTATTCTATGGGCCTAATAAAGATTTTAGAAATACACTTATTAGTACAGCCATGGTTACCAAAACACACCAATATATTGCTTATACATTTTATTCTGAAGAGACTGTAAAAAAAGTTTTAGAAGCAAATTCTTATACCCCTATATCAGATAAAATTGATTTAAGTAAAATTAAATTTGATACAGAAGAAGATGATACTTATGATAATGAGTATGATAAAGAAATAAAAACAAGAGATCCGGGGAATGATTTATATAAATATTTAAAAGTAAAAGTAGGAAATTATGATGCTCATTTAGTAGCTATTTATGATCCATCTAAAGTAGAACTTATTACAACAAAAACTTTTAATACAGGTCATGGTGCAGAGAGGGTTCCTAAAATGTGCGCGAGATTAGGTGGCGTTGTTTGTATTAATGGAGGTATGTTTGCAGATCCAGATGGATGGGGAAGCGATATTCCACTTGGATATTTGATTAAAGATGGAAAGGTAATTTGGTCTGATAGTAATGATGAGGCAGAACTTATTGGATTTACCGAAGATCATAAATTATTTTTAACAGTAGATACCGCGGAAGGAGCTATTAAAAATGGTATGAAAGATGCTTTACAATTTGGTCCATTTTTAATTGTTAATGGAAAACAAATGAGTTATAACTCTGAATCTGGAGGATATGATAGGGCAGCAAGAGTTGCAATAGCTCAAAGAAAAGATGGCATTGTGTTATTTTTAGTAACAGAAGGAGTACACACAAAAGGACCTAATTTAAAAGAAGTAACAGAGTTACTTGCTAAGTATGGTGCTTATAATGCAGCTAATTTAGATGGAGGAACGTCATCACAACTTGTTATTAATGGAGAATTAGTTAATAAACCAATGAATGTTTATGGTAAAGTAATTACTGGAGGAAGAAGTGTAGTTAGCGGATTTGGTTTAATTGCATAATAAATATTTTATATTTGAATTGAAAAAAACTTTTCAAAATATAAAACGTATGATATAATCAAAATGTAAGAAAAGTAGATGAAGTAATTATTTCGAAAAGAAATAACGGAATCAACCGATAAAGAATAAGTTAGAAAAGCAAATGTGATAAAAAGATAGACTAAAAGTCACATTTGCAAATAGCAAAGGTGGGGGGCATTAAACCGCCCTTTTTTATTTCCAAAAAAGGTAGAAAGGAAAAGTAAAATGAAAAAAGTCGGAAAAAATGCGAAACTATATTTGATAGGAATGATTTTGGGAGGAATAACATTAGGGCTAACTACTGTAGTAGCCGATACGATTATAAATAGTACGAATGTATCTTATAAAACAAGTACCGTAAAAGCAGCATTAGATGATTTATATGGACTTACAGCAGATGATATATGGCAAAAAACATGGCCTATAGGAAGTATTTATATATCAGTATCACCAACAAGTCCAGCAACACTATTCGGAGGAACGTGGGAAAGATTTGGAAATGGAAAAGCGGTCGTTGGAGTAGATGAATCAGATGATGATTTTAAGACAGTAGCGCTTACAGGAGGAAGTAAAACTAAAACAATAGCAGTAGAAAACTTACCAGCCCATTCACATAGTGTTAATATCAATACAAATGAAGCAGGAAGTCATAGTCATGGAGTAGGTGCTCTTAATACAGGAGGTCAAAGTGCAAATCATACCCATACTTTACCAGCTTTTAATACAGATTCAAAAGGAGGGCATTCACATAATTATGGTGGATCAGGTCTTTCTCTTAGAGGCAGTCCTACTCTTGTTGGTGCTGGATCAACTCCAATGCTTCTGAATGGGGATTGGGTTGGAAGTACACAGTCAGCCGGAGCTCACACCCATTATGTTTCAGCAAAAAATACCGGAAATCAAAGTGCAAATCATACCCATTCAATAGCGGCTCACAATACAGGAACTGTAGCAAATCATACTCATAATGTAAATGGAAATACAGGAAACACAGGAAGTGGAACTGCTTTAAATGTACAAAATCCATATATCACAGTATATATGTGGAAGAGAACAGCTTAATGTTTGTTAATTAAAAAAATATTAAATTTCAAAAAATCATAGATTTTATATTTATGATTTTTTTATAAAAAAAATTAATGATTTCTCATTAATTTTTATAGCTATTTTTAACTAAATCAGATAAAGTTTTAATTTCATTTTCAGTCTTATTTTCTTTTTCTTGTAAACTTCTTACTAAATTAATATTATCAGCCTGTTTTGCTAATTCATCATCAATTAAGTTTTCATCTTCGTCTAATTCAATAATTTTAAGTACTTCTTCAATAGTAGTTTCACCGTTAACAGCTTTTTCTAGGCCATCTTGTAACATTGTTGTAACGTCAGATGTATAAACTAAATCTCTTAATTTTTCTTTTGTAATATTATTACTTAATGCGTCTCTAATTTCTTGATTGATTAATAGAACTTCATGAATAGCAATTCGTCCTATATATCCATCAGTACATTCATCGCATCCCTCAGCTGTATATACAGAAGTAATATCCTTGTGGAGGACTTTATTTAATAAATCCCTTTCATATTCGTTTGTACGTCTTTTTGATTTACATTTTGGACATAATTTACGAGCTAATTTTTGAGATACAATTCCAGTTAAAGAACTTGCAAGTAAGTATTTTTCAACATCCATATCAAGTAAACGTTCAATTGTATTTAAGGAGTTATTGGTGTGGATAGTAGATAAAACTAAGTGACCAGTGATAGATGCACGAACAGCAATCTTAGCTGTTTCACTATCACGAATTTCCCCAATCATAATGATATTCGGGTCTTGTCTTAAAATAGATCTTAAAGCATTTGCAAAAGTAAGACCAATTTCACTATTCGTTTGAACTTGATTAATTCCTTCAATATCCATTTCTACTGGGTCTTCCACGGTTACAATATTAATTTCTTCTTTATTTAAACGTTGTAACATAGCATATACAGTAGTTGACTTACCACTACCAGTTGCTCCAGTGACAAGGATAATGCCGTTTGGTTCATTTACCATTTGAATAATTTTTTTGTAATTGTTTTCACTGAATCCTAAATTTTCAATACCATTTAAACTTAAACTATAATCTAAAATACGAACAACAATTTTTTCACCTTTGTTTGTTGGAAGTACAGATACACGCATATCCAAATTCATGTCTTCAAGTGTTGTCTTAATTGCACCATCTTGTGGAAGTCTAGTTTCGGTAATGTTCATTCCAGCTAATATTTTAATTCTTGTAATCAAATTATTTTTATTAGTATTTGGGACTTCAGAATAATCCATTAATAATCCATCAATACGAATTCTTATACGAAGAAAATTATCTAACGGATCAAAATGAATATCACTAGCACCCCTTTTCGCAGCATCCAATAAAATTTCATTAACAATTTCTATGACAGGTAATCTATCAAAATCTAACTTTTTTAACATAAAAACTCTCCTTTTTACTCTTTTTTTAATTTTAATCTCGACTTTATCCTGATATTATTGTATAATATTTTTAGAATATTTTCAAGGGTAAAAGGTGATATTTATGAAGAAAAAAAATATTAATGGCTTTATGCTTACAGAAACGCTAATAGTTGCGGTGTTTGTTTGCTCAGTATTAATCTTACTTTTTACACTCCTTCAAAGAGTAGAAAGTAATTTTAAAAAGACGTTTTCGTATAATACTGCTTCTTCTTTATATTTAACAAAAGAATTTAAGGATTATATTTCTAATAATTATTTAGAATTGCTTATTAAAGATTATGTCGAATCTCCTGATGCATATTTTGATTTAACAAATTGTGATTTGAAGTATTTTTCTTCTGAAGATTATTGTATTAATTTAAAGGAAAAATTGGGTATATCTAGGGTAATTTTTCTATCCTCTGATTTCTATAGAGAAAAATATACAGATATATATTCATCTAGATTGGGACAAGATTTAATTGATTTTATTGATTATGTGAATGAAGATGAAGGCGGTAAGCGATATCGAATTGTTGTTTCATTTAAAGATGGAACATATGCTACATTGAAACTTAGAGGTGACAATTTATATGACTAAAATGAATAAAAAGGGATTTACAGTTTTAGAATTAATACTTGCTTTTACTTTAACGACGATTGTTGTGGTATATTTGATGCAAATAATTTCGCTGGTTCATGCTATGTATATTTCTAATAATCAAAAAACAGAAGCGTTGATTAAACAGAGCAATATTATGGATCAAATATATCGTGACTTGGATGAAAAAACGTTAAGGTCAATAAGCACATGTGAACCAAATTGTTCTACATTAACGTTGACATTTACAACTGGTGAGTCAAAAACTATTTCAATAAATAATAATCAAAAAATTGTAAAATATGGTGATTATGCAGTGCAATATGATTCAAATATGAAAATAGAAAACATACAGACTTCGAATACTACTTTTAAAAATGATGAAGGAGAAGTTATGGGTAGCAATTTATATGATGCCATTTTACAAATTAAAATTCCTATTTCAATTAATGAAAGTTCATATGATATTAATGCTGTTTATCAGTATAATACAACATTAAATAATGTTACGATAGGTTGATATAAAAATTAAATAAAAAGTATGCTAACAAAGATGAAATAAGTACATGAAGTATTCTGGCGACTAAAAAAGGAAAATATTTTACTTTAGTATCTAATATACTAAACATTTGCATATGTACAGAAAGCCCACCAAAAGAAAGTATCATAACCGAATAAATAACTTTAAATTTAAGTGGGATGGCTAAAAGACTAATACTTTTTAGGCCTTGTGTCATTTCTAGACTTCCACTTAATAAACTTTGATAGCATAATGGTAGATTTACATAGTTTGTAATAATTGTTGTAAGAATTGAAAAAGTAGTAATGATTCCAAGCATTAAAAGCAGTGTATGAAGCGATTTTTGAATAGCACTTGTAAAAAAAACACCAAGTTTTTGCTTATTACTTTTTCTTTTTTTATGTGCTTTAGCACAAGCTTTTTTAAAAGAAAGCGAAGTATGTTCTATGTTAGGGTAATAATTTCGAAAAAGAAATCCAATAATCATATTTCCCATATAATGGCAAAATAAAATAAATGGTCCTATCTCTTTATATTTTAAAAAGGAAATAGAAACAGTTCCTAAAATAAACATGGGATTTGAAAAATGCGAAAAAAGTAGAATTTTACTTGC
>CACZQZ010000016.1 GCA_902783405.1 uncultured Erysipelotrichaceae bacterium | reverse complement strand
TTTTTTACTATTTAAAGTATTAATATAAAAGAAAACCACCTAAAGTGATTCAGGTGGTACCCAATTATTGGTAACACCCAACACGGTAGTATTAGGTGCTCCTTTTTATTGTATGAAGATTCCTTCATCTATAGACATGTTAATATAAACTATACTAAAATTCAATACATGATTTTTTCTTATTCTATATAAGTACTAGAAAAATATTCTTTTATATGATATACTTATATCATCGAAAACAATAGTAGGAGATGTTTATTTATGGTTGATTATAAAGCATTAAATTCATTAATTTCAGATTATTTTGATGATTACGAAAAAGATAATTATTTATTTGAAAATTTACTTATGATTGGTAGAGTATGCAAAAACATACAAAAAAAAGAGATAAAAATTGTTAAAAAAGAAGTTGAATTAGATAATTTAAAAACACTTTCTTTAGCTTCTGAATTTTTCTTATCTATTCATAAGAATTATAGTAGTACTTTTGAAGTGATGGTGAAAGATACAAAAATAAATTTTTGTGAAAAAGAAGAAGATAAAATTGTAAATACAATGAATATAAAATCTAATGAAACTATGGATGATTTGTTTATTTTAGTAGACACATTCTTAAAACAAGAAGAAAAAAATCCATTAAAATATTTTATTTCTTTAAATTTACTTCCTATTTTTTTGATGAGTAAAGGTTATAAATCAGAAGAAGTAAATTATTATGTTTTAGAAAAGCAGAAAACTCTAAAAAAATTATTACCTTTAATTATTTATTTTTCATTGCTGTTTGAGATATATTTAAACTATTTTAAGATAAATGAACGTAGTGTAGATAAGATGATTGTTAAAGATGAAGATAAAAAGGAATTTATCAAGATGAGTGAATATTTCTTGTCGCATCATGATGTTATTCATATGGAATCTGTTATTGCTTTTGTATTTGATCAGATTCTTGCTCTTGTGATTGCTCAAAAACTAAATGAAAAGGAATCATATTATAAAGCATATCAAAATATTGGTAGAAATACAGATTATGAAAAAATATTTCAAGAATTTGAAATTAATGAAGAAAATATGGACACTCTTTACAAAAAAAGAATTAGTGAAATGTTAAATATTCAAGTTGACGAATAAGAGATAATAAGGTATAATCTTTAAGAGAAAGAAGGAATGAACATGACAGCTATTTTACTTATTTTATCTATTTTGCTTATTATTGTATCTTTACTTCAAAGTGGTAAAGCAGAAGCAGCATCTAGTGCTTTAACCGGTGGAAATGATCGCTTATTTTCAAATCGCAAAGAAAGAGGCGGAGAACTCTTTATGAGTAGGTTAACCTTTTGTTTGGGACTTGCTTTTTACGTTGTTTGTATCATTATGAATTATTTATAAAATGCGAATTTGCATTTTTTTTTAATTTGTGATAAAATATGCGTCAGTTTTGAAAAAAAGGGGGATTTTTATGAAAAGAAAAGAAATTATGAGAAAAGAAGCAAAATGTATTTATGATGGGGGATATTGTTTCTATGATAGTATTGTAAACAAAAATAGTATGTCCGTGCTAAGTTTACTTTTAGATATGGTAATCGATCATGATGATAGTGCGTTAGATAATTTAAATTATATTATTGAAGAAAAAAAAGAAGAATTAGATATGCTTGAAGATTATCAGAAATATAATTATGCGGTAGCAATTCGAAATTCTCTTGTTCATTACATTCGCTCAGAAGAAAAATTAGAAGAAGCTAAAAAAGAAGAAACTATTGAAGATCTTAGAAATATTCTTAAATATTTTAAAGAACCAAAAAATTATCCAGAGGATGTTTATCAAAACACATATAATCTAGTTAAAGAGGCTGAGGAAAATAATAGACCTTATAAAATATTTGTTAAACAATTTTAGAAGAAACTTTGAGTTTCTTTTTTTCTTTGAAAAAAAACTTTTTTTTGGTATAATATCTATGGTGATTAAAATATGAAAGATGTACTAAATAGAATTTACAACTATTCACTAGAAGAAATTATGGGGGATCGTTTTGAAAGATATGCGAAAGAAATCATTCAAGATAGAGCATTACCAGATGTTAGAGATGGCTTAAAACCAGTTCAAAGAAGAATATTATTTGGAATGTATCAAGATCATAATACATATGACAAACCAACTAAAAAATCTGCTAAAACAGTTGGTAATGTCATGGGTAATTATCATCCACATGGAGACTCTAGTATTTATGAAGCTATGGTTCATTTAAGTCAGTGGTGGAAACAAAATACAATATTAATCGATATGCAAGGAAACAATGGATCTATCGATGGTGATGGACCTGCTGCCATGCGTTATACAGAGGCAAGACTTGCTAAAATTAGTAATGAACTTTTAAAAGATTTAGATAAAGCAACGGTTCCTTTTGCTCCAAACTATGATGATACTTTAGAAGAACCAACTGTTCTACCAGCAAAATTTCCGAACTTACTTGTCAATGGAACAACTGGTATATCTGCAGGATATGCAACGAATATTCCTCCTCATAATTTAGGAGAAATTATCGATGCTACTATTAAAAGAATTGATAGTCCCAATTGTTATTTAGATACAATTTTAGATATTGTAAAAGGACCAGATTTTCCAACTGGTGGAATTTGTTTTCCTAAAAAGGGACTTCTTGATGCATATACAAGTGGCAAAGGGAAAGTCTTTATACGATCAAAATATGAAGTTACCAAAAATAAAGGAAAAGAACAAATCATTATTACCGAGATTCCTTTTGCAGTGAATAAAGCTAATTTAGTTAAAAAAATAGATGAAATCAGAATTGATAAAAAAGTAGATGGTATTAGTGAAGTTAGAGATGAATCGGATAAAGAAATTCGAATTGCGATTGATTTAAAGAAAGATAGTAATAAAGATTTAATTATTAACTATTTACTTAAAAATACAGACATGCAAGTATCTTATAGCTATAATATGGTAGCTATTGTAAATAGAAGACCAATGACATTAGGTATTCTTCCAATATTAGATGCTTATATAGCTCATCAAAAAGAAGTGATTCTAAAAAGAACAAACTTTGATTTAGCATTCTTCAAAAAACAATTACATATCATTGAAGGATTAGTAAAATGCATTTCCATCTTAGATGAGGTTATTAGAGTTATTCGTGCTAGTAAAAATAAAGGAGACGCTAAAGATAATTTAGTAAAAGAATTTGATTTCACAGAAGAACAAGCAGAAGCAATTGTAACATTACAACTATATCGTTTAACCAATACAGATGTTACTGAATTATTAGAAAAGAAAAGTAAATATGAAATTATCATAAAAGGATTAGAAGAACTTTTACAAGATGAAAATAAACTTAAAAATAGAATGAAAGAAGAACTTAGACAGATAAAACGTGAATATGCTACTCCTCGAAAGACAGAAATTAGAGATGAACTTGAAGAAGTTAAAATCGATGCAAGTGCTATGATACCAAAAGAAGATGTTATTGTAGTTGTAACGAAAGAAGGATATGTAAAGAGAGTATCTCTTAGAAGTTATAATAAAGAAGAAGAAACACTTGTTAAAGAAAAAGATTACGTTATTTTAATGGAAAAAGTAAATACTATGGATGTTTTATTACTATTTACCAATAAAGGAAATTATTTATATGTACCAGTTCATGAAATTCCAGAACTCAAATGGAAGGAACTTGGGAAACATATTAGTAATGTTATTAAAATTGATGAAGGCGAAAAAATTGTTGGTGCTAAAGTAGTAAATAATTTTGAAGAAGATAAATATGTTACTATCTTTACGAAGAATGGTATGGTAAAAAGAACTTCTTTAAAAGAATATAAAGCAATTCGTTATTCTAAACCAATAGTAACTATGAAGTTAAAAGAAGATGATGAAGTAGTAAGTACTGATTTTAGCAATAAAACAAACGTCTTTGTTGGAACATATAGAGGATATGCTTTAACCTATAAAACAGATGAAATTCCAGTATCTGGGCTTAAAACATCTGGTGTAAAAGCAATTAATTTAAAAGACGATCATGTGGTTAGTGCTTATCTTTTTGAAGATGAAATGTACACTCTTATAATTACCTCTAAAGGAACATTTAAAAGAGTAAAAATATCAGAATTTGAACTTACTTCTAGAGCTAGAAGAGGTATTCAAATGATAAGAGAAGTAAAAACAAATCCATATTATATTTTAAAAACAATTCTTTTAGATTCTAAAGAAGAAATTGGTTTTGTTACATTAGAAGATATTTTCTATAAAAAGCAAAGTGAAATTTCTATTTCAGATCGTCATTCTGTAGGAACAAGTATAACAAAAGAAAAGATTGAAGATGTTTTCTTAAAAAGTAATCTGATAGATAAAAAAGAAGAAATAGAAAAAGAAGATGAAATAGAAATATTAGATTTAGATGAAATTGATAAGAAAATTTATACAATTGAAGATTTTTTGGATAATATGGGAAAATAATTTAAAGAGTAATAGCAATATTTTGTTATTGCTTTTTTTATGAAAAAAAGATGGATAATTCCATCTAATCTTCAATATACGTTATCGCTTCGTCAGGTTTTAAAGATAACCTTAAAACTTTTTGTTTTTTTGCATCTAATTGTCTATAAGTAACACCACATTCATCAAGTAAGTATTTTGAAGCATCATTTCCATCTGTTCCTTTATATTTATCTGATAAATAAATAATTTCTTGGATACCACATTGAATGATTGCTTTAGCACATTCATTACATGGAAATAAATCTACATAGATTTTTGCTCCCCTTAAGTCTTTTCTACTTCCATTATAATTTAAAATAGCATTTAATTCGGCGTGACAAACATATGGATATTTTGTATGATTTGGATGCGTACCATCTCTATTCCAAGGAAATACATCATCATCAAAACCATTAGGTGTACCATTATAACCAATGGATAAAATTCGATTATCCTTACTTACAATACAAGCACCAACTTGTGTAGAAGGATCTTTACTTCTTCCAGCAGATAATTTTGCAATACCAATGAAAAATTCATCCCAATCTAAATAATTTTTTCTTTTTTTTCCTAAAATACTTTTATCTAACTTCATATAGTACCTCCAAAAATATCTTAACATAAAAGAAAAAGTATGTTAAGATATTTACAGTAATTTCTATGAAAATTATATAAGCAAAAGAATTATTAAGAAAGAAAAAATAGAGTATAAAGGTGAGTGTATGGAAAATATATCTTTTTTAGAAGAATTATTATTGAAAGAATATGGTAAAGATATAAAAGATAAAATTATGGAAGGATATAAATTAAGAAAATCGACATTTCGAGTTAATTCTTTAAAAATAAATCATAAAGAAGTGGAAGAATTAATGAGCCAAGAAAATATTATATTTCAAAAAGTACCTTGGTATGATGGGGCATATATTGTAGAAGATGAAGAAAAAGTTAGAAATTTAAATATTTATAAAGAAGGTAAAATTTATTTTCAAAGTTTATCTTCCATGTTACCTGTCTTTTTATTAAATCCTAAAGAAAAGGAACAAATTTTAGATATGACCGCATCTCCTGGCGGAAAATCGATGTTGATGTACTGTTTATCGAATGGAAAATCTTTAATTACTGCATGTGAAAAAAATAAAATTAGATTTGAAAGAATGAATTATAATTTAAAAAAACAAGGAATAAATAATATTACTACCTTAAATAAAGATTCACTTACTTTAGATGATTTTTTTATATTTGATAAAATTTTATTAGATGCTCCATGTTCAGGAAGTGGTACTATTCTATTAAACAATCAAAATACATATAAATTTTTTAACCAAAATCTAATTCACAAAAGTATGAGTATTCAGTATGAATTATTAAAAAAAGCAATTACTCTATTAAAACCAAATCAGGAAATGATTTATTCAACTTGTTCTATTTTAAAAGAAGAAAATGAAGATATCATAAATAAAGTTTTACATGAAAATAAAATAGAGGTTGTACCAATTGATATGTCTTTGTATAAAGATGTTCCTGTTTTACCATCTAAAATAGAAGGGGTGGTAACTGTAATGCCAAATCGTTTTTATGAAGGTTTCTTTATTGCTAAATTAAG